>JAJQBS010000061.1 GCA_021203145.1 Lachnospiraceae bacterium
TCGATATCTCATTTTAAGGGAGAATGGCTGTGAAAATACGTATCTGGATAAAAGAGAATATTGGTCTGACAATTCTTCTGATTCTTTTGACCGTCCTGATCGTCTGTCCCCTGGTCATGATTTTTGGGAGGGCAGTTTTTGAAGACGGCACTTTCCGTCCGGGACAGGCCTGGGCGGTGATTGCGGACGCAGATAATCTGGAGACGATCATGAATTCGCTCCTTTTGGGAGTCTGTGTTGTGCTTTGCTCTACCGTGATCGCGGCTCCGACCGCATGGCTGCTTTCGAGGACACAGCTGGCTTCCAATGGATGGCTCGATATCGTTTTTATGATTCCGTTCATGACGCCGCCTTACATAGCGTCGATGGGCTGGATTCTGTTTATGCAGAAACGCGGACTGTTCCAACAACTGTTTCCATTTACCGGCTCTCTTTCTGAAAACTTCTTTTGCTTTGGCGGGCTGGTGCTCGTTATGAGTCTCCATGTTTTTCCGTTTATGATGACGATGCTGAAGAACGCCATGACCAATATTCAGGCAAGCCTGGAAGAAAGCGGCGCGGTATTTGGAGCCGGATTCGGGCTGCGGATGCGGAAGATTTTTGCACCGCTTCTGACCGGAAATTATGCGATTGCTGCGCTTCTGGTGTTTGTAAAGACTCTGGCGGAATACGGTACACCTTATACATTTGGCCGCAGGATCGGGTTCTATGTGTTTACAACAGATATTCATCGTTATGCGACGACGGCGCCGGTGGACTTCGGAAGCGCGGCGAGTCTGTCTTCCATACTGGTGTGCGTCTGTATGCTGCTCTGGATGCTGCAAAACCATATCACGGAGTGTACAAGCTATCAGCTGGTCAGCGGAAAAGGAAGCCGCCCTTATCGAACGAAGTTAAAGGGAATCCGTCATTTTGCAGCGTGGCTCTGGATCGTACTGGTGCTCCTGATTGCTGTTGGTGTTCCCTATTTTTCTGCGATTGCGACATCCCTGATTAAGCTGCGAGGGTATGGACTTGCTGCCGGGAATTTTACACTGGAGCATTACAGGGAATTGTTCACGACGAAAAAGAGTATGGCTGCGATTCGGACGAGCTTGTTTCTGGCGGTGTCCTCCGCAACTATTTGCTCCGTGATCGGTACGGCTGTCGTAATGGCAGTCAGAAGAGGAAAAGGAAAACTGAAAAAAATTGTAGAAGCAGTCAGTCTTTTGCCGGAAATGCTGCCGGGCATCGTGCTTGTGATCGGGCTGATGCTTTTCTGGAATGCGATTTATAAAATCATCCCGCTTTATAATACACTGGGCATTATGGTGCTGGCCTATGTAGTTCTTTATTTGCCTTATACGGTGCAGTATGTCACTTCTTCCTTTACACAGATCAATGACAGCCTGATACAGGCAGGCCGTACATTCGGCGGTAGTCCGGCTTATGCGTTTGGACGGATCACCTTTCCCATGATTTCAAAGGGAATCGCGACCGGCTGGATGATGATTTTCATTATTTCTTTCCGGGAACTGGTGACCGCAAGCCTGATCGCGCCCCCGAATGTGCTCGTGGTTTCTACCTATATCAACCGCGAATTCGAGCAGGGCAGCGTCTCTCTTGGGATGGCAATGGCGGTTCTCTGTGTATTGATAACGACAACGGCACTTTTGATCATGAATGCACTGACCGGTAAGAAAAAACATGAATGAAAAGGAGCAGAACAACAATGGTTTTGGTAAATACGGATTATATTTCAGGAAAAGAATATGAAATGCTTGGATTGGTAAAGGGAAGCATTGTACAGTCAAAAAACTTTGGAAAAGATGTTGGGCAAAACCTTAAGGGATTGGTCGGCGGCGAATTGAAAGCATATACTGAAATGATGGAAGAGGCTCGTGAGCTTGCAACAAAAAGGATGGCCGTTGAGGCGGAACAGTTAGGTGCTGATGCCATTGTGAACATAAGATATTCTTCCTCAGCGATTATGCAGGGAGCAGCGGAAGTGATCGCGTATGGAACAGCAGTAAAATTTGTTCAGTGATAAAATATTTTATGGGAATCTGACCGGGAGGAATAAAGGCTAAGATATTTACAGATATTTTAAGCTGAATTCTGATTCCGATGATATCGTTTTTCACTGCCGGAGCATTGAAAGGTTTTCAATCCGATAAAAGATGGAAAGGTGGAGAACATGAAAAAGAAGAATGAAGCAAAAATCTCATCTGCTTTTGCACTGGAAAAGCGGGAAATTATGAAAACTGGTATGTGTGTGTTATTTTTTCTGGCTGCGCTGTTAATGCTCACCGGATGCGGTGCGGAAAAAGAGCAGGAAAAAGAAACGGTAGCCGGACTTGACACACTGGGAAGTGTTCAGGTGGTTTCCAGAGAGGAAGGTTCGGGAACCAGAAGTGCGTTCGCAGAACTGCTTGGCTTTGACGAGAGCGGGGAAGATGGGGCGCAGGACGCGACAACGAAAGATGCTTTGATTGTGCCGGACGCGGAGGCAGTGATTGCCGCTGTACGGGAAGACGAATCTGCAATCGATTATATTTCGATGGGTTCTTTAAGTGCGCTGGAGGAAGAAAAGGTTCTGGCGGTAAATGGCGTTGCTGGAACGACAGAGAATGTAAAGAGTGGTGATTACTCTCTTTCCCGGTCTTTTATCTTCGCATGGTCCGGAAGTCTCAGTGAACTGGAGCAGGATTTTTTGACCTACGTGAAAGGGAAAGGTCAGGGGATTGTCGAAGAATCCTATGTTGCGGTCGCAAAAGAGACGACATTTTTATCCGGAAAACAGGAAGGGATGATTACAATACATGGCTCCACATCTGCCGCGCCGCTTTTGGAGGCACTTGCGGCGGAGTATATGGAGTGCAATCCCAATGCGACAGTAGAAGTCGTGGCTTCGGATTCCACTACCGGACTCAATGACGCTATGCAGGGTCTGTGTGATTTCGGTATGGCATCCAGGGAACTGAAGGATTACGAAGAGGAATTGCTTACATATGAGACGATTGCGCAGGATGGTATTGCAGTGATTGTAAATGGGAAGAACCCGCTGGAGAACGTGACCGAAGAACAGCTGAAGCAACTGTTCACCGGAGAGATCACGGAGTGGGAAGAACTGAATGACAACTGACAACAAAGGAAGAAAAGCAGAATCAAAATGAACGATATAAAGGCAACAGCTGTGTTAACATTACGGAGGCAGTGTTGAATCAGATGAATTTTGAATATTTTATCGGAAGAGAATCGTGAATATGAACAGTAATATGGTTACAATAGCAGGCTATCTGATCGCGGCTGCAGCTCTGGCAGTTATGATTTCCGTGGCCGCTGTGAAGACGAATCGAAAGTTTAAGAAAATGGAGCGGGACAGGAAAAATGCAGGGGAGTCCCCGGCTATGTCCCAAAAGGGTGAATCTCAAAAGGATGAGTTTCGGAAGGAACTGTTTCCGGAAGAAGTGTGTCTGGAAAAGGAAACTTTGGAGAATGCGAAAGAAGATGGCTGCGCAAAGGATGTCGGGCAATCAACAGAGCCTGATCCAACTATGATTGCTGCTGCCAAATGCCAGACAGAGAAAAGCAGGAGAATGAAAATGAAGGATACCGGATGCTATCAGAACAGGGAATTATCCTGGCTGAAATTTAATGAACGTGTACTGGAGGAAGCGGAATCAGAACAGAATCCACTGTGTGAAAGACTGAATTTCCTGTCGATATACCAGAGCAATCTGGATGAATTTTTTATGGTGCGGGTGGGGTCGCTTCATGACCGGATGCTCCTGAAAAAAGAAGAGCGTGAGAATAAGACCAATATGACGGCAGAAGAACAGACGGAGGCGGTACTTGCCGAAGTCCATACGATGAATGAGAGGAAAGACAAGGCTTACCAGGAACTGATGGAAGAACTGGCCGGGCAGGGGATACGGATTCTGAAATTCGCGTCGCTGAATGCGGAAGAGGAAGCGGAACTGGGCCGGTACTTTGCACAGGAGATACAGCCTCTGCTGCTGACCATGGTTGTGGGACGAAAACAGCCATTCCCATTTTTGAAAAGCAAGGATATTTATGCGGTCGCAGTGCTCAGCACAAAGAAAGAAAAAGGAAAGCTGGCAATCATTCCATGTGGAAATGAAGTCCTGAACCGGCTCGTCCCGATACCGTCTCATCCGGGGTGTTATATGCTTGCGGAGGAGCTGATTCTCCATTTTCTGCCGTTGGTATTTCAAAAATATACCATTACGCAGAAATCCCTGATCCGGATCACGCGGAATGCGGATATTGACGCGGACAGCATTTATGATGAAGAATTGAACTACAGGGATCATATGGCGGAAGTGATCAAGCTGCGCAGAAAGCTCTGTCCGGTGCGGCTGGAAATTTCGAGGGAGCTGAATATCGAGATTGTCGCCCAGCTCTGCAGGGAGCTTGGGCTGAGACCGGAGCAGATCTTTTTCACGGAGGCACCGATGGACTTGTCCTTTTTATATCAGATTCAGGATAAGCTGCGCCAGAAACCGGAACTGTTCTATGAGAAACGGATTCCGCAGAAAAGCCCAATGGTTCAGGATGACAAGCCGATGCTTCGTCAGGTGTTGGAGCATGATATTCTGCTCTCCTACCCCTATGAAAGCATCAATGCGTTTCTGCGCATGTTGAATGAAGCGGCTGCAGATGGGACGGTAATGTCCATTAAAATGACACTCTACAGGCTGGCGAAAAACAGCAAGGTGGTGGAGGCTCTTGTGGCTGCGGCTGAAAACGGGAAACAGGTGGATGTCCTGGTAGAACTGAAAGCGCGGTTTGATGAAGAAAACAACATTGAATGGTCGCGCCGGCTGGAGGACGCGGGCTGCCATGTGATCTATGGGCTGGATGGCCTGAAAGTGCATTCCAAACTCTGCCTGATCACAATCCGGGATCAGGGACGCATTCGCTACGTAACGCAGATCGGAACCGGTAATTATAATGAAAAAACCTCACGCCTTTATACGGATCTGTCCCTGCTCACCGCGGATGAAGAGATTGGAAAAGAAGCGGGCGAAATATTTACAGCATTGTTTATGGGCGAGACAGTCGACCATATGGAGCAGCTTCTGGTAGCACCGAAATGTCTGCAGAACCGGGTAATTGACATGATTGACGAGGAGATCCGCGAGAAAAAGGAGGGCAGGGAGGCCTACATAGGAGTAAAGATCAACTCACTGACGGACAAGCAGATCATTGATAAGCTGATCGAAGCGTCCGAGGCCGGGGTGCGTGTCGATATGATCATCCGCGGCATCAACTGTATCCAGTCCGGCATCGAAGGAAAAACCGACAATATTCATATCATCAGTATTGTTGGGCGTTATCTGGAGCATTCCCGTATCTATATTTTTGGATGCGGGGAGCGTGAAAAGCTGTATCTGTCCTCTGCTGACTTTATGACCCGGAACACACTGCGCCGCGTGGAGGTAGCCGTTCCTGTGCGGGATCTGGCACTTCGGCAGCGGCTGCATGGCATGTTTGATGTGATGCTGCGGGATAATATCAAAGCGAGAGACCAACTGTCCGACGGCACCTATGTGAGAAGGACCATGCCGGAAACGGAAGAGGCGCTGAATGCGCAGGAATATTTTCTGGCATGCGCTTATGGGCAGAAATAACAGTTTTCCGTGAAAAAGAGTTTTAATTTTATAATGCTTAAGAGGTGTGTATGAGAGCCAGGACAGCAGGAAAGTGGTAAGGGAAAAAATGATTTATACATTGGGAAGCCAGCTTGTGGAGACTGATATGGATACTGTGCTTCAGACCGGGATTTCAGCCGTGTTTGTTGTCAATGAAAATCAGAGCCGGAGTGTTTTAGACGAGTTGTCTTTAAACGTGGAACTGGACCGGTCGCTTTCGGATATTTGCTTCTGTAAGGTGGAAAGTCAGCAGGATTGTCTGTATATTAGTATGGCCGGAAAGCCGGATGTAACATCCGAACAGTATCGAGAACTGGTAGCGGAGATGAATGGTATCTATGAAAAATATCCCAATGTGAGAGCAGTGATGGATAGCACAGAACCGCGGAGTCTGACGGTTGAGGAATGCGAGGGCTTGCTGGCAGTCATTGATATCAGGGAAACTTTTTGGAGTATGGAAAGCGAGAAGATTTATTCCCGCGAAGCAACGAGCCAAGTAGCCGTGCCCATTCTGCGCCTTATAGTTCTCGCCCCAATCCCACATGGCATCCAGAATCGGTTTCAGACTGTAGGCCAGTTCGGTCAGGGTATATTCCACATGGCGGGACTTCCGGGAAGACGGTCCGGATCACTAGCCCGCTTTCTTCCATCTGGCGGAGCTGGGCAGTCAGCACTTTCTGCGAAATATTCAAAGTTAGCGTAAAATTTTTGTAGGAAAAGTAGTAAAGGGAACGCCTGTTTGTGTTATAATATTGGTTGGTCCAAAAACCAAAAAACACAAAGGAGGGT
>JAJQBS010000091.1 GCA_021203145.1 Lachnospiraceae bacterium
CCGATAAAATCTACGTTTTTTCAATTTTAAAATTTCTTCATGAAACAACCCTGCGGTGATTTTACTCTCAAATCTCTGCATCCTGCACCGCTTTCGCTCTGGTGTGACCTGTAACGGCCGCGCAGATGAGTCCCCCCGCCACCAGTGCGTCGATTTTGGAATTGGTAGAAATCACGCCGTCCAGGCGGAAGCAATAACACCAGTACACCACCGCAGCAAGGATCATCGCCGCAGGCTGCCGCAATGCAGAAAATATGGCTTTCCAGTGCGGTACCTGCTCCGCCCGGCTTCCGTCAGCCACATATTTCACAGGCACGGGCATCCCACTGCCCGCCAGCATTTTTTTGTACGCCGGCGTCTCGTCGCCGCATAGAAGGGTCAGCAGCCCCAGCAAAATAAGCATCCCAAACAGCCCGAAACAGGTTGTCCGAACCGTCCCGTCAATCAGGATCGGACTTTTCTCCAGTGAACAGGCAATCAGTATAATACAAAATGCAGCCGTCCAAAGTGCATATACGACCCGGCTTATCAGATCCCTGCGAAATATCCCGCTCTTTTGACTATTATTCATAATTCACAGCCTTTCCCCTTCCTTTGAGCATGCATACAGAGTTTAACGTAAATCACTATGCAGCAGTTTTTACTGCGCCACTGCAATGAGAAAACCGATTGCTGCGAGCCGGTGGCATGCATTAAGCAATGGCACGCGTTTAACAACGACCGGATTCCCGCACAGGCAGGCCATTCTTCGCATCCCACATGACCAGTAATGTGCCGGACTGCACCCTGATGACGCTCTTTTCTCCAATAAACTCATTACTCACCCCAAGCGCCCGGTCGCAGGTCAGCTCCGCGTTTTCAAGCGTATATTTCAGCCCCGTCTCCCAGACTCCCAGAGCACGGTCGCCCATGCAGAACACCGAGAGCATTCCGGACGAGGCTTCCGAAAAAGTCAGGCTTCCATCCGCGACCGCAGTCATCACACTGCCGCCCCCAATCAGATACGCTTCCAGGCCTTTTTTTGCCATCCCGGTCAGCAGCTGAATATTCGCAAGGGTGTGATCCAACCGGCCTCCGAGCCCGCCATAGAGGAAAAAAATCCCGCATCCCTCTTTTTGCGCGTAAGCCGCAGCCAGCGCCATATCGGTATCATCCTTAATCGGTGAATGGCGGATCAGATGCTCATGCTCCGGCACGACCTTCAGAGAATCAAAATCCCCCAGCAGAACATCCGGCTCCCTTCCAAGCATTTTCAGATATTGATAGCCTCCGTCCGCCGCAATGACCAGGTCGCCCTCACCAGGCGCGGCCGCCGTCATAAATCCGTCAAACTCCCCCGCTCCGATAACAAAGCATCGCTTTTTCACTGAATTCTGCTCCTCCATCTCCCAAAAACCGCTCTCAATTGTAAACTGCCTTTGTTGGGCGCGCTTAAGCCAATGGGATTGCGGCCGACTTATTTTAACGGAGAGTCTCCCGGTAGAGCCGCATCACGTTTCCATACAAAATGCCGTCCACCTCCCCATCGCGAAACCCTTCCCGATGAAGAGCCCAGGCCAGATCCTCTGCCTTATCCGCGCCCTCCGGCGCGCATGCGCCGCCAAACCCGTCAAAATCCGAGCCAAGCCCGACACATTCAGAGCCCCCGCAGTTTGCCATATGGCGCGCGTGGCGGGCAAGAAGTGTCAGGCATGCTTCCCGATCCCATCTGTCCTCCCCGGATGGTCCTGACTCCCCACGGGGCACTCTCTCACCCGACTGGGGCTGTGATTTCCCGGCATCCGGCGACGTCGAGGTACTCTGCGTTGTTTCCGCTTCCGGCGCACCCGTCAGTCTCGCAAAATTCTGCGTCTCAAAAATAAATTCCGGAAAATAATTCAAACCCGCGACCCCGCCGTGTTCGCCGAGCTGCCGCAGCATATCGTCGCTTAAATTCCTGGCGTGATTGCAGATCGCCCTTGCGTTCGAATGGCTGGCCACAAACGGTTTCCGGCAGATTCTGCACACGTCATAAAATCCCGCGTCCGACAGATGCGACACATCCGGAATCATGCCAAGCGACTCCATCGCCTCCACAATCAGAACGCCCTTTTCCTTCAGACCGGGCAGAGACGGATCCGGACGAGTCGACTGCGGCTTTTCCCCCTCAGAAATGGGCGACGCGGGCGTGGCCAGATCGTTTTCATAATTCCAGCAAAGCGTCATCATCCTCGCCCCGCGGCGGAAAAATTCCTCCAGCTTCCCCACATCGCCTTTGCACATCCCGCCCTCTTCGAGCGTAAGCATCGCGGAAAGCAGCCCGGCGTCTGCGTTCGCCTCAATCTCCTCTGCCGTTGTTACCGGGCGTACCCAGTCTGCGTTTTTCCGCATCTCCGCCTCAAAAAGCGCCACCAGCTCCATTGCGTCTTCAAATGAGTCGCGCCCCTCGCCCATATCGATAAAGGCCGCGAAATTCTGAACTGCATATCCTCCGGCTCTCATTTTTTCCAGATTCACATGAAAGCCTTCCGCGTCCTTCAGCCTTAGCTCCTGCCCTTGCTTTCTTTTCGCCCGCAGCGTAGACAGGGTGTCACAGTGCATGTCAGCAATCATATCCATTCACTCTCCCGCATAAACCATCGCGTCCGGCCATTTCTGGTCAATCCCCGGTCAGGCTCCACTCAGGGCACTGCCCGGTCAGGCTTCGGCTGATTCTCTCTTAACCTGGATAAACCGGAACCAGAATTTTGCCATTTTGCGCAGGAAATCGTTCTTAGGCTCCTAATCAGCAGCGCACCTTCAGCAGCTCGGATTCTCCGGCGACATGGCATCTCCCCAGACCGGCAGGCAGAAATATGCACTCTCCCTTTGAATAAGAAACCTCCGCGCCGGTTTCTGACGATATTGTGCCAGAACCATTGATACAGAGCAATATTTGGAACGACGTTCCTAGCACAGAAAAAGAGCATTCCCTCTTTACCCGGATCCGCTCCGTCTGAAAATATTTGCACCTGCATAAAATTTCCCGCGACGATCCTGGATAATAATGAACCATCCGCGGCAGCTGCTTCACATCCGGCGCCACCTGCATATCCATCACCCGGATCGCTTTTTCAAAATGGAGCTCCCTCTTCCGCCCATTTTTGTCAATCCGGTTATAATCATACAGGCGGTACGTTACATCCGAGCTTTCCTGCACCTCCACAATTAACGCGCCCGCACCAATCCCATGAACCGTCCCTGCCGGCACATAAAATACGTCGTCCTTATGAACCCTCACCTTCTGGAGGTGTTTGTCCAGCGAATTCTCAGCCAGCGCGTCGCGAAGTATTCCCTCTGACACTGGGTGGGCAAATCCATAAATCAGGGACGTCCCTTCCCTGGCATCCACGACATACCACATTTCAGACTTGCCATTATCGTGTTCATATTCCCTGGCAAACGCGTCATCCGGATGTACCTGAACCGACAAATCCTTATCCGCGTCTATAAATTTCACAATGACCGGCAAAACGTTTTCATCATCATCCCTCTGCGCACCAGGGGTTTCTGTCGAAGCAGATTGCATTTCCCTGGAAGGTATTTCTCCAGATAACGATCCCTTCTGTTCCATTTTCGTGCCCAGATATTCCGGATGTTCCTTTAAAACCCTGGAAAGCGTTTTGCCCGAACAGGCGCCATTTAAAACAATGCTCAATCCGTCCGGATGAGTAGAACATTCCCACGTCTCAGCAAGCGGCGTCATCTCTAAATCTTTACCAAACTCATCGCGAAGCCTTGTTCCGCCCCATAGATAATCCTTGCCGGTCGGCAAAAGCTTCATAATGTCCATTGCGAATCCCTCCACGTATGATTCTTACAGCATGACCCTGTGCCCGCGCCTCACTCATCCTGTCTGGCAAAGGCTCCCTCCGGCTCATACTTGCGCTTGTCTGTCACGCTGATGGTCTCCCCAATCTGAACCTCAATAATGCTCAGAGCCGTATCCGCCATAATCATATGCTTACAGCCGGGAGCTACTGTCACGACATCCCCGACACGGAGGAACTGCTCCATCCCATCTACAATCGCCCTGCCCTTTCCGGAAACCACTGTCCACACTTCTTCGCGGTAATCATGGCTGTGATAGCTCATACATTCTCCGGCCTTCATGGACAGCTTGACCGTCATGGAGCCGGGCTGCGCGTCCATGACCGTATAGGTGCCCCATGATTTTTCAGCAAAGTGGACATCCGTATTCACCCTCTCCACATAGGGTTTCATATAGCCGCTGCGTTCCTTATCCGAAACCAGGATCCCGTCCCCACTGGCCGCGATCACCATATCCTTACATCCCATGCAGAGGATCGGAATATTCAGCTCATTCACCACCTGCGTATTCTCACAGGTCTCATCCATCAGAGCCTGCCCCTTGATGTCATCTGCCATGACTTCCGCCATCATGTTCCAGGTACCCACATCCTTCCAGTCACCGGTATAGCGGACGACCTGGATCGACTTCTCTTTTTCCACAACCGCATAGTCAAAGCTGATCTTCGTAAGCGTCTCATATTTGGAATACAGATCCCGGTAATCGGAAAAATCCACCATTTCATGAGCCTTCTCAATCAGATATCCGAGCCGGAACGCAAACACTCCCGCATTCCAGAGAGCGTTCTGCTCCAGATAGTTCCGGGCAGCCGCCCTGTCCGGCTTTTCCTTAAACTCCTTTACCTTACTGATGCTCTCACCCGTCTCGGGAATAATATACCCATATTTCTCACTCGGGTAGGTCGGCTCAATCCCCATCAGAGTCAGATTCGCCCTGCCGCGCCTGACGATCTCTCCCAATTGCTCCACACACTCATAATAGCTGTTTTCCACATATGGGTCAACCGGGCAGACCGCCACCGCGTCATCCTCGGATTTCCCCAGCTCATCATGCAGATACGCAGCTGCCAGAAGAATCGCCGGAAACGTATCCCTGCGGCAAGGCTCCACACAGATGGAGACCTGGCTGCCCAGCTGATTGTAGATCGCGCTCGCCTGCGACCTGCTCGTGGCAATCGTCACACCCGCAGCCGGGTCCACCTCCTTAATCTGTCGAAACACCCGCTGCACCATTGATTCATAATTGCCATGATCGTCTTTAAACAGCTTGATAAACTGCTTGCTTCTCACATCATTGGAAAGCGGCCACAAACGTTTCCCGCTCCCGCCCGAAAGTAAAATAATATCCATGCCGTAACACAGCCTCCCTCAAGCTTCCCTGATTTCCTTACCGTCACTATCATACTCATTCATTGACTAAAAATCAATCCCTTTCGATTTTTCTTTACACATTTCGGGACCGGCAGTCCGCCTGCAGGGCTTCATTCAGTAATGCAAATAATCCTTTTGAAATGATTATTTATTTATAAAAAGTCATTTCAAAATGATTTTTTCTTTAAAAAAATCACTTTAAAATGACTTTTCTTAATATTTGTGTCTTAACCTGCTATAATGGAAACCACGCAATGAAAAATGAACGTCTTATGTTGGAGGCTTTTTATGGAAAGAATGATTACCGCTGAACTTGTCAAATGGAAAAAAACAGGAAAAAACCGGCTCCCTCTCCTGCTCTATGGCGCCCGCCTGGTCGGAAAAACATATACGCTCACTCATTTTGGCAGAGACTATTTTAGAAATACCGTCTATGTGAATTTTGAGAGAATGCCGATTATCGCTGAATTTTTTAGCGGAGATCTCTCTCCTGAGCGTATTCTGCATTTTCTTGAGGAATACTTTTCTGAAAAAATCGTCCCCGGGCAGACTCTGCTGATCTTCGACGAGATCCAGGCCTGCAAACGTGCCCTGACAGCCCTGAAATATTTTGCAGAAGAAGCGCCGGAATACCATGTGGCACGCGCGGCTATCACCGCGCCTGCCAGGTCGCGTGGCGCATTTGGAAATCGCTTCGCGATTGGCGCCACTGCTTCCGGAGTTTCGTGCTCCCTCTGAACCCTGTTTCATCAGGTAAATTTTCCCCTTCTCCCGTATCCAGCATTTTGCAAACGAACCGCTTGTCCCAAATTCAGGAGAGGTGTTGGAAAAGCTTTCACCATACAGCCCGCCCTCAAAAGCCAGACGTGCAATCGTCTCATCAAAATCGTTTTGAAAGAGAGAAACCCGCTCCCAGGTCAGGTCTGATGTGGCAGGACAAATCCAGAATGTATCATTCAAGTTCAAAGCGTAGGTCACGCGAATATAACCTTCCAAATCATAGCACCCGCACATCCGAAGCAGCTTCTCAATATGCGCCCGGTGTTTCGGTGCCTGACGGTGTGCAATCCATGATTGAATATCAGAAAAGCCAATCGGCAGAAGAGTGCCTCCCTCACGGGAGATTTCCTCAAACTTCAGCGTTCCCAGTTCTGAACGGTGCACCTGAAAGGTCAGGAGCTTTTGGTCTTTATTCATCAAAAAAAATGTATTGTCCAGAAACATTTACTTTCACTCCTCAATCCCTTTCATCTTCTCATACAAGGGTATCGCCTCCGCAGGCTGCAATGTCGATATCGCTTCTTTCCGTATGTGTGCCTCTTGCCCGCGAGCCAAAGAGTATCACTTTTTTAACGCCATGTTGTTTCGTGAAAAAGTGAATATCTTTCAGCACTTTGTCAGGAATGTTATACTTCATACCCAATCGCCCCCAGTTTCTTCTGAATCTCTTCCTCCAGCTCTTCCAAAATATATTCTTCACCCGCCCATTGAAGGCGGTCATAGGTGTCATCCAGACACTCCGCAGCCCGGCTGTTCATAAAAGCTTCAATGAAAGTCGGAGAATCGTATCCGCTCTTTAGAGCCAGCTCAAAGAGGCGGCCCTGGATGTCACATAATTGCCGTTTATCAAGGCTTAATTCCAGCATAGTCGCCACCTGCCTCTATAATTTCATCAAAAACATCCCTTCTCTTCGATATCTTTTGCACATCTCTTCCGCCATAATGTTCCCTCCTGCTTATCCAAATCTGCTGTTTTCTCATCCGTTGCAGTCATGCACAATTATACCATGCATATTGATGTCTGGTTATAAAAAACTACCAGGCATTGAAGGATATGCAAAACTCTCTAATCCGGATAAACCGGAATCGAAATTTTGCCATTTTGCGCAAAAAATCGTTCTTAAATTCCTGAACCTTCACTGGTACAGCTCAGCTCCCTCCAGACAGATATAATCATCACTGGCTGCCTCAAAACCATTGATGGAAATAAAACCTATTTTTCCGACTCTGACAGCGCGCTCTTGTTGCTGTAAACGTAGGCATAGAAAAACCGTAAAAGATTGTCGGTAATCTCATAGCGAGCCTTTCGGTTGTCATTCGGCTTATTGATGGGTGCAGCTTTCGATACCAGCTCCATGTTGAGCAGAGTTTTCATCTGCTTACTAAGCAAACCATTTGATGTCATACCCAGTTTTTCTTCTTTTTCCAAAATAATCCGTACATGCATAATTCTGTTTCAAAATATAAAGACCGTATCCTGTACAAAAACACCCTGCCTCTTTCTAATGCCAGAAGCCAGAAAGCGGAAGGGTGTTTCCTGCATTTAAATTTTATGTTTCTCATGCTGTCAAGGCTGTTTCCCGATATAAGCCAGGATCCCGCCGTCTACATACAGGATCTGTCCGTTGACGAAGTTGGAAGCGTCGGATGCCAGGAAGACTGCCGGGCCAATCAGGTCTTCGGTCTCGCCCCAGCGGTTTGCCGGTGTCTTGGCGCAGATGAACTGGTCGAACGGGTGGCGGCTGCCGTCTGCCTGCGTCTCGCGCAGCGGTGCGGTCTGCGGGGTGGCGATGTAGCCAGGTCCGATGCCGTTGCACTGGATGTTCTGGGCGCCGTATTCGGAGCAGATGTTCTTGGTCAGCATCTTCAGGCCGCCTTTGGCTGCGGCGTACGCGGAAACGGTCTCACGGCCGAGCTCGCTCATCATGGAGCAGATGTTGATGATCTTGCCATGTCCTTTTTCGATCATGCCGGGAATGACCGCTTTGGAGACGATGAACGGGGCGTTCAGGTCTACGTCAATGACCTGGCGGAATTCTGCGGCGGACATTTCGCACATCGGGATACGCTTGATAATGCCGGCGTTGTTTACCAGGATGTCAATCACACCGACCTCCTCTGTCACCGCCTTTACCATGGCATTCACTTCGTCTTCGTCGGTCACATCACAGAGATAGCCTTTTGCTTCAATACCGAGCTTTTTGTACTCTTCCTCGGCCTTTTTCAGGCGCTCTTCGTTGTGTCCGTTAAATACAATCTTTGCTCCTGCCTCGCCGTACGCGGACGCGATCGCGAATCCGATCCCATAGGTTGCGCCGGTCACCAGAGCTACTTTTCCTTTAAGTGAAAATGTATCCAAAACGCTCATAATCTTCCTCCTTGTCTTATCACGCTTTTCATATCTGCCCGATTCATCACAATTACGCTTCGTCATTATGCAGACTTTGCAGTCAATATCTTTCTAACCCGGATAAACCGGAACCAAAATTTTATCATGTTACTTCATATCCGTGATCGCGATATTGTCCATGTCGTCAAATTCCTGATTCTTGCCGCCCATCGCCCAGATGAAGGTATAGTTGCTGGTGCCTGCACCCGCGTGGATGGACCAGGACGGGGAGATGACCGCCTCTTCGTTGTGCATCACAATGTGGCGTGTCTCCTGACCTTCCCCCATCATGTGGAAGACCACGTTTCCTTCCGGCAGGTCAAAGTAGGTGTAGATTTCCATGCGGCGCTCATGGGTGTGTGCCGGCATGGTATTCCACACGCTCCCCGGCTCCAGTACCGTCAGGCCCATGCAGAGCTGGCAGGTCTTGAGGACGTCGGGATGGATGAACTGGTTGATGGTTCTCTTATTTGAGGTCTCGGCCGCGCCCAACGGACGTTTTGCCGCGTCTTCAATCTTGATCAGACGTGTCTCATAGGAGCAGTGCGCCGGGGCAGACACCATATAAAACTTCGCCGGAGTCTCCGGGCTGTCACTTGCGAATGTAACCTCCTTCGCGCCTCTGGTGATGTACAGGCAATCTTTATTTCCCATCGGATATACTGTGTCGTCTACCGTCACTTTTCCCGGGCAGCCGATGTTGAAAATGCCGATCTCGCGGCGTTCCAGAAAATAGCTGGTACCGAAGTTTGCCCATACGTCGATACCCTTCTCGATCGGAACTTCCTCATTAACCGGCATGCAGCCCAGGGTCACCATGCGGTCCACGTGGCTGTACACTGCGACGACCTGATCTGCCTGATACAGGTTCTGAATCAGAAACTCATCCCGCAGCTCCTCGGTCGTGTAGCGCTTTACATCGCGCTGATTTGCTGAGTAACGAATATCCATTTTTCTTGTCCCCTTTCTCGTTTTTATTTCTTAATATGAACGCGCATCTGAAGCTGCGCGGATTCATCTGCTTTTCTTTTACAGATAGCAAAACTCTGTCCGTATCGTCTGCATTCCCTTTCGGATTTTGTAGACTGCCATCGGGATCACGGTCTTTGACGCGATCAGGTTCGTGTTCGGATCCGGAGTCAGAATCTGTCCCTGCCCGTCTCCCGACAGGGAAGTGACCGTGCAATAATCTCCAAAGCTTACCGCTCTGGCTGTGGTCTGTTTTACCTCACTAAAAACCGGTCCTGGAGCGATCTCTTCCAGACATGACTCATTTTTCTCAATATCGCATGGCACACTGTTCTCCACAGGGCACGCAGCAATTATCCTGGCCTGATTTGGCACACTTTTTCCCATCTGTCGTGAAGCATTTTTCTCCGCAGTCGCAGTTTCTGCTCTGGAGAGCAGAGGAGCATGCGCGCTCGGGAGCGCAAATCCCGCGTCATAAGCCATGCAGTCCACCTCGCTGCTGATCCGGTGCGTCCGGATGTGCCCTTTTGAGGTAGGCTGAATTTCTGTCTCAACTACTATGTATGGCATCGGCGACCACCTGCAGGCAATCCCTTCACGGCTGAGCAGATAACCCTCCCCGGTAGTATCTCTTGAATAAAACCGTCCGTCAATCTCAAAGGTCAGCATACTGTCCGCCGCATTTTCATGCAAAGTCAGCTGCGACCGGGAAATGCTGAACCCGAAACGGGAGGAATAGGCAAATTTCGCGTATTTTTCCATTGTGTGGCTGTGTCCGTCCGCATGGAAACGTCCCGGAACCAGCGCGACCACATTGCCGCGATTCCGCTGCAGAAGCATCCCGGCGTGTTCAAGAAAATGCAGGCTCTCCAGCTCCGGCATCGGGGCGCATTCGCACATCCAGTAAGGATGGTCGTCCGGCAGCGCAAGAAACGCGAACGCCAGGAGCGCCCAGTAGGGAGACCCCGGGGCGTTATAGCTCTCGGACATCTGCAGATTCGGGTACGCATAGCCGATCGTCAGAATCCCGGCATTGTCATAAATCGGCTGATTCAGCCACCAGACGAGATGCCTGGTAAGGATCCCCTTAACCATCGGCATCGGCAGAACCTGCGTCCCGCTCAAAAGAGCAAACGCCCAGAACCCACCCTGTGCAAACCGATAGGTCATCGAGCGGCCATAAGCAATCGAGGCCCCGTCGTCAGCGAACCAGTATTGATAATCCTGCGCGAAATCCATCGCTCTCTGGCGAAAATGCGCACAGCGCTCCGGCTCTTCCTCTTCCATAAACATGGCGTAGAGCAGTCCATAGGAAACCATGACAAACGGATTGTAATAGTCCTTCTCTCCGCCATTTCCGTCACAATACCAGCCTCCCGCGTCATAATAGTCCTCGAGCATCGCAAGCCCGGACTCCATCCGTTCCCGGCTGTAAGGCATTCCGCGCACTTTCAGCGCGAGATTCGTCACAATCGCAAACCACTGCCAGTTGCACGCACAGCACTCATGGCGGTTGATTTCCCAGAGCCATTCGGTCAGGTCATTTTTTGTCTTGTCTGAAAGCGGATCCCACACCTGCTCTGGCGAAAGCAGCATCGCGTAAGCGATCGCCGCCATTTCACAGAACTTCTGGTCAAAATCGCGGCAGGTATGCCAGTACTCCGGATTTTCCGGATCCGTCCCGGCTGACAGACCGGCCGGATAGATCGACTCAAAGCTGTCATCTGCATATACCGTCCCGGAACGCCCTCCGCCTGCCCAGAAAGGGGCAAGCCCCCAAAGCGGGCGTGCAAACGCTTCCATCGGAACCGTGTCATCCTCGTAATGTGCACTTGTCACACCGATTTCCAGTCTCGCACAGCCCTCTGTATAAAAAGGCAGCAGTGGCTTCAGCAGCCGCAGAAGCGACTCCTGTGCGGCCTTTTTCGTTGCGAAATCGTCCTCAGTGTAGTAATAGCGTTTCATTTCACATTTTCCTCTTAATGCACCAGATTGCTTTTTAGAATCTTCTCTTATTAGTCCCCTCACAAATAAGCTGCAAGCAAAAAAAGCTATAATCAAACAACGTAATCCGCACTTCTGACCCGCCAATCCGGATACCTACAGGCAACTATCATCCGGACAGCTATTTTTACAAAGCAGCCTTTTCCATCTTTTTCCTGTATATCTGATAATAGCAATTCCACTCAAAATCACTGGCAGGCACAAAATTCTTCGGAAAAAAAGCCTTCAGGCGATTTTTCTGCTCCTCCGTCTTCAGCTCCTCGCGCAGTTCGTCTTTCAGCCCGTTCATATCCAGAAATTCTTTGATTTTCTCAAGACCTTCAACCGCCTTATCCTTTTCCACACAGTAATCAATGTCATACCGGGTATCCGTCTCCCAACGGGTAAGCATGTCCACCTTGTCTTCAATCCACTGGGTCACAATGACACAGGAGCCATTGTTTTTCGACATGCGCACCAGCTTATCAATATCATGTGTGTTGGGTACCGTCACTCCGACACACTCCAGAAAAGCTTTCAGAGTCTTTTCCACAGCCTGTTGGAGATGATAAGCCACGTTATTGATATATGCCTCATCATTTTCCGGGACAGCAAGGAGGTTCTGAGCGGTTCTAAAATCCAGCCAGGCACGTCTGAAAAGCCTGATATCACACATATTTTCCCTCCCTGTCAAACACAACGATCCCTTTTTCGGCAATCTCCTGTTTTAATTTTTCACCAATCCGGTCCCAATAGAGCAAATCAATCTCATCTAAGGCATTGTAGCGGAACGGCCGGTCAAAATGGCAGCGTTCCACGCACAAGTCCAGATCGCTGTAGCTGTTGCAGCGGAACTCCACAGCACTGCCGAACACAATCACTGCTCTCACATTTTCATCCCGTTCAAAATCCGCCTGTAAATTCTGTACAAGCTCCTGCTTCAGGGGATGGATATATTCGGCATTCAGAAAATCAATGTTTTCGTTTTTTAAATCAAATATAAAATGCAGCTCGAAATTGTTAAATGTTTTCATACGGATTGTCGCCCTCGCTTATTATACCTTCTCCTGTCCGGAAAGGAAAGAGGAAATCCATTTTTTACCAGTAACTTTTCCAGTCCCTCGTCAGCCGGGTCAGAGCCTCCATGTAAAAATAATCGCCCCAGCTGGTATACTCATCCACGCCTTCCTCTGTGCAGGTATTGTAAGGGCTCTTCTTGCTGTAGGTTCCATGGAGTAAAAGTCCCGCGCCAGGAATAAGCGTAATCTTTTTCTGCTTCTGCCCGGTCTCTGCGGCATATTCACATTCGTCCGCGACGGCCGCCTTTTCGGCAGATTTTTCGCAATGCTCACCGCCTGACTTTCCTTCGGAATCATTGCCTGGCTCTTTACCAGGCTTTGCATCGGACTCATTGCCATTTTTATCGCCATCAGTTTCCGGTAAGCACTGCCCTCCCCAGACAGTATAATTTTTCGTCAGCGAATACAGCATCTGCCTCGCGAGCACTTCACATTTTTGGGCTTCCTCCTCCGGCAGGTACCGCCGCGCCTCCAACAGGCCGCAGACTACGATCGCGGCTGATGAGGAGTCCCGGGGCTCGCCGCTTCCGTCCGAAAAAACCATGTCCCAGTACGGCACCAGATCCTCCGGCAGCCGGGACAGGTAGAAATCAAGCGCGCGATGAAAAATATCCAGATACTCCGGTTTCGGGTCATAGCGGTAGCTCAGAACGCTCCCATAGACGCCCCAGGCCTGACCCCTGGCCCAGAAGCTGTCGTCCTTATAGCCCTGGCAGGTTTCGCCGTGCGAAGGCGTCCCGTCCTGGTTCATAAAAAAGGTATGGTAGGTGGAGCCATCCGCACGGAAGGAATAGCGCATGCAGGTCGTGATGTGCCTGCGCGCCGCCTCCTGATAGCGGGGATCGCCGGTCGTCTCGCTCGCCCAGTAAAGAAGAGGCAGATTCATCAGGCAGTCAATGATATACCGGTAGGTCCCCGGCTCTCCCAGCTTTCCCCATGCCTGGAAAAATTCGCCCTTCTTCTGGAAGCGCGTCATCAGCTGATCTGCCGCCAGAATGGCAGCATTTTTCGCCCTCTCATCTCCTGTCAGCTTCCACGCTGCCACGCAGGATGGCGTGTACAAAAAACCCATATCGTGATGATCGACCTCGATCTTTTTCTCAATCCGATGTTCAAAGCTCTCCACCAGCTTCATGGCCGCCGCGCGGAATTTCTCAGCATGCACAGCTGCCTGCGCCTGTTCACTGTCAGCAGAGCCTCCTTCGTCCCCGAGCCGTTCTGCACCCCGATATTCCTGTGAGCTTCCTTTATGCCCCGCACAGTGCTCAGCCGGAGATTTCTCAGCAGCCGTCCTGCCGGCTTCAGAATCATTATGTCCGGACTTTCTCCCACAGCACGTGTGCTCCCATGCCAGCCAGATCTCTCCCGGCCAGAAGCCGCAGGTCCACTGCACATTTTCACATGCGGGATAAATCCCGTTGACACTAGAATGGTTCTGACAACGATCCGTGTAGAGCGGAAGATTTCCCCCCACCTGCTCCACTGCAAAATCCAGGGCCAGCCACGCTTCCTCATCTGTAATCTGCCGTCTATCTTTAAACATACTGTCTTTACTGTCATTCAGATTTCTGCCATGAAAGCTTCTGTTGCTAAAATCTGCCATCCTTTTTGCCGCCTCCCAAATTCCCCCGGAAATTTCCGGATACACACGCAGTCCATGTCGAAGATCTCATCCGGTGCAGGTACGAGATACCCATATCTTACCACATTTACTCTTCTACAACCAGCTTTATATTTTTACCGGGCGGCATTTTCTGCTTTGACACTTGCTTTTTTCAACTAATCATAGTATATATTAAGAAAAAAGAGGGAGGAGGAAATGAAATGGCGTTTTTTTCTGCATTAAGGCTCTGCCTGACGACGCAAAACATCATTTTTTGTGTCATTGCAGGTATCGTAGTCGGTTTCATCGCGTGGATGATCCGGGATATCATGAGGGATGATTCCAGTCATTCTTATTCACTGATCGGCCACATGATTGTCGGTATCATTTTTGCGTACATAGGGCTGGCGATCGCCTATAATCGATGGGATGCGACCCTGTTTTCCGTACAGGCAATTGCATGTGGTGTGATCGCGGCAGCAGCCGGTGCGCTCATTGTTGGAAGTGCTTTAATAAAAGTATGATATCAAGCCTGCCCGGCCACTGATTTTCTTTCGCGGCCGTGCGCAATCGGATAGGGGAAAACACCCGAGAGCTTATGTTTAGCTTTCGGGCGTTTTTAACATTATCCCTTGATACCGGTGGACGCCACGCCCTGCACGAAGTATTTCTGCAGGGAGAGGAAAATGATCAGCACCGGAATCAGCGCGATGATGGAGGCTGCCATGATCAGGCCGTACTCGGCTGAGTATTGGCTGATGAACATACGCAGACCGATCTGGATGGTCTTCAGCTCAGTCTTGGTCAGATAGATCAATGGTCCGAGGAAATCGTTCCACGTATTGACGAAGGTGAAGATCGTCAGCGTGGAAAGCGCCGGCTTGGAGAGCGGCAGCATGATCCGCATCCAGATGCCGTACTCAGACAGGCCGTCGATCCGGGCCGCCTCGCAGAGCTCGTCGGGCACGCCCTCGTAAAACTGCTTCATCAGGAACACGCCGAAGGCGGAGAACGCCTGCAGGCAGATAATTGCAAGGTGCGTATTATTCAGGTGCCAGGAGCGCATCATCATGAACTGCGGCACCATGTACGCCTGCCACGGCACGGCGATGGTCGCTATGTAGCCGAGGAACAGCACGTTTTTGCCCTTGAAATTCAGCTTTGCGAACGCGTACGCCGCGAAGCTCGAGGTAAACAGCTGCAGCAGGGTGACGATGATGGTCAGCTTCGCGCTGTTTTTGATAAAGGTAAGCAGCGGAATCTTGGTCCAGATGTCCACATAGTTTCTCCAGCGCGGATTGGACGGGATCCACTCAATCGGGAACGCAAACACATCCTTGTTCAGCTTCAGGGACGCGGAGAGCATCCACACGAAGGGGATCAGCATTAAGAATGCCAGCAAAATCAGCACCACATAGATGATCGTCATCATAATGCGGTTTGAAGTCGTCTTTGAGTGAAGTTTTTCTTCTTTTGCAGCCATGCTCTCCCCTCCCCTCAGTCATTGCTGGATGAGCCGCGGAACTGGATGATCGTCACGATCAGCACCAGCGCGAACAGCACCATGGCGATAGCACTTGCATAGCCGTATTTCGGCGTATTTACAAATGCCACGTTGTAGATGTAGTAAACGAGGGTGATGGTCGCGTTGCCCGGACCTCCCTGGGTGATCATGTACATCTGGTCGTATACCTTGAAGGATGCGATCGTCAGCGTGATCGTCACGAAGAAGGTGGTCGGCCGCAGCTGCGGCAGCACCACATGCCAGAACACCTGCCAGCGAGTCGCGCCGTCAAGTGTGGCGGCCTCTTCGAGCTGAGGACTGGTGCCCTGCAGACCGGCAAGGAAAATCACCATATAATAACCCATGTTTTTCCAGACAGAAAACAGGACGACCGTAAGCATGGCCGTCTCCTTACCAGCCGCCCAACGCGGAAGGTTCTTCACGCCGAGGCTGGAGAGAATCATGTTCACCGGACCCATGCTCGGGCTGAAAATCATATTCCAGACAGCGGCCACCGCTACGAGGGACGCTACATAGGGGAAAAAGGCTACTGTACGGAAAAAGTTACGGAAGTGAATCTTCTGATTCAGCAAAACTGCCAGTGCCAGTGCGCATACCATTGTCAGCGGAACCACCGCTACCGTATATACAATCGTATTTTTAAACGCCGCGATAAAGACGCGGTCGCTCGTCAGACTGATAAAATTATCCAGCCCGGCAAAGGTGACTGCGTGTACGCCATCCCAGTTGCAAAAGGCCAGGATGATGGAAGCCGCCATCGGGATCAGAGTAAAGACCGCGAACCCGATAAAATTCGGCGCAATAAAAGAGTAGGCGATCAGATTCGTCCGTGTCTGCTTCTTCATCACGCGCTTCTGCCCGGCCGGCTGCACCGCTTGACTTGCCATAGAGGAAGCCCCCTTTCTCTTATCGAAAGAACGATGCCTGTTTTGCAGACACCAATGAAGCAGGGACACGCCCTGCATATCTTAAGAACGAGGCGGGCTACTGCCCGCCCCGCTTCATTTTTTTTCGATTCATTTTTTATAGCAGATAACGATCGCATCTCATTTCCCGCCAGGGGACTGCAGATGCTCCTCCTCTCAGATCTCTCTGACCAACATTATTCAGCCTCAGCCAGAAGTGCCTGTACCTGCTCGTTCATATTAGCGATACCTTCTTCGATCGTCTCCGCGCCGGTCATGATCGCGTCATGCTCGGTATTGAGGATGGTCTCGATCTCGGAAGCCTGATCCGAAAGCGGCATCTCCAGATATACAGCTACCGTATTCAGAGCCTCTACAGAAGCCTCGTCATCCGGGAAGCCGTCTGTAGCCGCGATGATCTCGTTGATGTTGTCGTTGCTGACTGCCGGGAATGTGCCGGTGTTTGCGATGATTTCAGCGCCTTCATCGGATACGCACCAGTTGATGAAATCAATCGCCGCTTCTTTGTTCTCAGAGTAAGCATTCACTGCCAGAGAGGTAACCGTGCCGAGGGTCGTACCAGCCTCAACGCCTTCCGGATGCGGATACTTCACGATGCCCCAGTTGATCTCTTCTACGCCATTCGACTCAGCCTCTGCGTTGTAGGTCTGCAGGGTCGCGATGAACCAGCTGCCCATGTTGCACATAGCCGCCTGGCCGTTCTCAAACGCTGCGGAATAGTGCAGACCGGAGGTCTTCAGCTCGCCGTAATCCATAACTACGCCGTCTTCCTGCTCTGCAAGAACCATCTCATAGATCGGCTCAAGGAAATCATAGGTGCCGTCGATGATGGTGTGCTCGCCGTCCAGGATCCCGAACAGGGTCACGTCTGAACGCCATGTATGATAATGGTTGCCATATACCTTCTCAGAGCCTTCGCCGCTGGTCATCTCACGCATCAGGGCGTCGAACTCTTCGAGTGTCATATCATTGGTCGGATAGTCCACGCCTGCCGCGTCAAACAGATCCTTGTTGTAGAATACTACCCAGAAATCGGAGCGGAACGGAACCGCATAGAAATTGCCGTCGCTCGCGGTCAGCTGCTCGATCACGCCGTTGAAGTCAGCGGTGTCGCGGTCCAGGTTGTCATTCATCGGCTCCAGCATCTCCAGGTTGATCAGGTTGGAATAGCCCGGGATATCCTTAATAGAAAGAACGTCTAGCTCGCCATTGCCGCCCGCAATCTGGGTCGCCAGCTGAGTCATGTAATCGGTGGAGCCAAGGTCGACCATGTTGATCGTCACGTTCTCATGGCTCGCCATGTAGCCTTCTGCCATCGCTGACCAGTATGCCGTGCTCTCTACGTCCCATACCGCCCAGTTCAGGGTGACTTCCTCGTCGCTCGCGCCAGCGGTCATGCCGCCGCACAGAGACAGGCACATCGTCGCTGCCAGTGCTGCTGCTAAAAGTTTTCTTTTCATATTGCTTTTCCTCCTTTTTATGGTTTCATGGAACAGAATCCTGCCCTGCAGGATCCCTGTGCCGGTGTACGGTAGAAATGCCTTCCTTCCCTGCATCGGCACACCTTTTCCCTGATAGAAGCAAAAACTCCCATCAGGACAAAATCCACAACGATCTCCGGTGCAACCCCCGGACATTTTTAACATTGTAGCACAACTTTTTAAATAAGTAAAGGGGTAATTTATTATTTTTGTAGATTTTTTACAAATTTTTTTCGAAACTATACACATTTCAAAGAATTGTTCATCTTTTCTTACGTTTTTATTGTTCTTTCATTTGACAGAATAAAAATCCATTACTATAATGTGAATAAGTCAGTGACAGAGTCGAAAATCTGCGAAGCAGCGACTGATGTGCGGGGCACATCCGGATTCTACATAATAAAAGATAAAAGACAGGACAATCATATGAATCTTTTTGGCAACGGCTTTTTCAATTCAGCCCCGGAGCATGACCGGCCTCCCAAAACCGGCGTGGCTCTTTATTTTCAGGTGTTCTGGGATCATCTGGGCAAAAACCTGCTCATGAACGTGGTCTGTTTTGCCGCATTTCTTCCCATGATGCTGGGAGTCAGCCTCGGGCTCGTGTATGAGAATTTCTGGCTGAGTCTTTTCTTCGGGCTCATCGGCGGCGCCATTGCGATCCCGTTCTGGTGTTCTTTTTTACGGCAAAGCTTTCATTATTTTCGTCCCACCCACAATTCCTGGTTTTCCGAATGGAAGAGTGCGTTTTCCTCCGTCTGGAAGCACGCAGCCATACAGGGCGCCTTCTGGGGGCTTCTTCTTTCCGCCCTGCTTTTCGTGGGACAGTTTTTCCTGAATATCATGGAGGAAGGCATGCTGCCCGCACCGATCGTGTGGATCATCCTTGCCCTGGATTTTTTTCTTTTCTCCCTGGTGTCCGTCGCCTTAGGCACACCGCTTTGCTTCGATGTACACCCATTTTTCGGGCAGCTTGCCAGTGCAGCCACATTTCTGAAAACGCATCCGGGGCGTCTGTTTAGCTCCACGCTGGTATTCCTCATCTGGTATGCATTCTGGCTCTCAATGTTCCCGGTCAGCGTCCCCTTCGCAGTGCTGTTCGCATTCTGGCCGGTACTTCTGCTGACCGCCCAGCTCCACAAACCGATTCTGGATGAGCAGGAGGAATATGCGGCACAAGAAGCGTCCACAGCAGCGCAGGACGCCTATGCGCCACGGGGAGACTCCGCAGCAGTGCAGGAAGCCTATGCACCGCGGGAAGATTCCGCAGCAGCGCAGAACGCCTATCCGCAGCGAAAAGAGTCCGCAGCCGCTGGTACCCGGACAAAACCACAAAGCACGCAGGTCAGAGATTCGGAAATTGCTTACTCTGAGGGCGCTTGGCGCCGCCCTGATAATGTTCCACTCACCCTGGGCGAACGGTTTGAAATCACGATGCGCCGTTTCTGGCCTCTCGTGGTCGGTGTCCTTGTCGTCCTAAGCCTGGGGCTTGGCGCACTTCGTACCATCCTCTCCCTGCGGGAGGCAGATCTTTCTATCGCCCTTGTCCACAGCGACTCGCTCCCGGATAACGTCAAAAGCGCTCTGGAGAAATCCCTGGGCGAGCTGGTCGGCGATGTAAACGGCGACGGGACCGTCTATATAGAAATCAACGATTATGAGGTGGTCTTTGACGGCAGCGCGGCGGATTCCGACATGCAGACCGCCGGGATGACCCTTCTGGTCACCGACCTGTCACAGTCCATCAGCAGCATCTACATTGTAGAGGACGCGGGCGGATTCCTCGCTCTCTACGAGGATCAGGTCGATGCCTCTGACATCCATTTCTGGGCGGATTATCCGATACTCGCCGCTCTCGAAGCCGGCACCTATTCCCTGGTCGAGGATCTCTCGGTGGATCACACCGGGCAGGAATTACTTGCCGGGTACGCAGTTTTTCCTGCTGATGACTACGAGGACGAGATTCTGGAGCTTCTGCTGACGGAATGACTATAATAAATCCGCTATACAGATATACAATCCCGGGAATACTGACATCGGAATCTGATCCTTAAAAGTGTACTGACCTGAGTGTTCATCCCTTTCAAAACCATATACCGTCACAGTTTTCGTAGCAGGATTCACAATCCAGTATTCCCGCACTCCCGCAGTGCGATACTTGAACAGTTTAATCTGATAATCCATACGCTGACTGCCCGGAGATACCACCTCTATAATAACGTCCGGAGCTCCCTTACAGCCTTTTTCCGTAATCTTGTCCCGCGAACAGATGACACTGATGTCAGGCTCTACATAAGTTCTGTCATCCGCATTCAGATTTACCGCAAAGGGAGCCGGCAGGACTTCACAGGAACCGGCATTTTTGCGGATATGGTCTCTGATGGTGGCAGACAGCTCCATGACAAGCTTCTGGTGAATATATCCCGGCGGAGCCATATCATAAAGCTGACCTTCTATCAACTCCGCACGCTGACCATCCGGTAAATTCCAGTAATCTTCCGAAGTATAGTTGCATTCCTTTGCTAATGGCATAAAGCTTCCTCCCAACCGATGATTTTCACTCCCATCTCTTCTGTTCACCGTTTATTTAACATTCTAAGAATAACACAGATCCGCCAACAATACCACCAGGAAAATACAAAACAACTGGAAATCGCACAGAACATTCCGGTTTGCGCAGTAAACCGAGGACGATACCAATTATAAATGCAGGGTTTTCATTCGTTAGGTACCTTGAAAATTTATTTGTTAGGTACCTTGACATTCGTATCTGTCTCTGTTAGAATGCTCACGGTACCTAAAACCGTTTCCCTTTTTATAAAAACGGCGCAAGTCGTTTACGGAGATTTTTCATGAATATCGAATATCAAAAAGACATTTCCGGCGAAAATTCCCCCGACAAGAATGTTTCCGGTGTGAATATCTCCGGAAAGAATACTTCCTGTGAGAATGCTTCCGGCGAGAATACTTCCTGTGAGAACGCTTCCGGCGAGGATGCTTCCGATAAGGTCCTTTCCGTTGAAGAGCAGACCCGGCTGGACACCCTTTCAGATCTGATGAATTACACCTGCCACTTTGTCCACCATTATTCCGGGCGCCGCGGCCAGGGGAAAATCCTCGGGCTGCTCTCCCGCCAGGGGCCGATGACACAGCATGACCTGCAGAGCCAGCTCTGCATTCAGTCAGGCAGTGTGAGCGAGATCCTCACCAAGCTGGAGAATGCCGGCTTTATTACCCGCACAAGGGATGCGGCGGACCGGCGCAGGTGCATTATCGCCATCACGGACGCCGGGCGGAAGGATCTGGAAGAGCACGACCTGATGCGCCGCAGAATGCAGGGACAGCTCTACCGTGATCTGGAGGATAAAGAACAGGAAGAGCTGATCCGCATCCTGCGCAAGCTGCATCAGAGCTGGAAGGATTTGCCGCCTGCACAGGGACATTGCCGAAAGCCGCGGAATACAGGCAGTCATCCGGATCATTCAGCTAAAGCGGTATCGCCGGAAGCCCCGATTCAAAGGAACGATGCAAAGGAGGCACTGACGCCATGAACCTGATTTTACGCTATATGAAGCCTCATGTGAGGCGAATCACCGGCGGTTTGATGCTGAAGCTGTTCGGCACTCTTTCGGAATTGTTGATTCCCTATATTCTTGAATATATGATCGACCAGATCGTGCCGCTCGGGGATGTCACACGGGTACTGTTCTGGGGTATGCTGATGATCCTTGGCGCGCTCATCACACGGACATTCAACGTGAAAGCCAACCGCCTCGCGGTCGCAGTGGCCGCCGACTCGATCTGCAAACTGCGCCATGATATGTTTCAGAAGACAATCAATCTCTCCGGCTCACAGTTTGACAAATTCGGGCTGCCGACTCTGACTTCCCGGATGACCTCAGACTCCTACAACGTCCAGGATTTCATGGTCTCTCTCCAGTCGATGGGCATCCGCTCTCCGATCACACTCATCGGCGGCATCATCATCACAATGATCATGGATCCGGTACTTTCCGGAATTCTCTGTGTGCTGGTCCCGATCCTGGGTGTGGTGATTTATCTTGTCACCCGTCATGGGATACCGCTCTACGACAAGGTACAGACCAGCCTGGACCGGGTCATCCGTGTGATGCGTGAAAATATCACCGGCATCCGGGTTGTCAAGGCACTGTCCAAGGAGCAGTATGAGAAAAAACGTTTTCAGGAGGCAAACAGCCATCTCACGAATGACGATATCCGCGCGAGTATCACAATGGCCACACCCGGCCCCCTGATGCAGCTGACGCTCAACATCGGCCTGACGCTGGTTGTCATCGTCGGAGCCCGCCGCGTCAACAACGGGGTCATCCAGCCCGGAGTCATTCTGGCGTTCCTGACATATTTTAATATGATTCTGCAAAGCGTCATGGGTCTGAACCGGATTTTTATGATGGCGTCCAAGGCTGTCGCGTCAGCGGACCGTATTGATCTGATTCTGCAGGTGCCGGATGACCAGCCGGTTCTCCCGGTGGATGGGCACGAGATCGAGACTGACGCGCACATCGTGTTTGACCATGTATTTTTCAGCTACCACAAGACCGGCGAGCAGTGCCTCTCGGACATTGACCTGTCCCTGAAGCAGGGCGAGTCTCTGGGCATCATCGGCGCAACCGGCAGCGGAAAGACCTCGATCGTCAATCTGCTGATGCGCTTTTATGACTGTGACAGAGGCGGTATTTACATCCACGGAAAAGACGTCCGCACCTATAGCAAGGACGAGCTGCGCGAAATGTTTGGCGTCGTCTTCCAGAATGACACGATTTTCAATGATACGCTTTTTGAAAATATTTCCTTCGGCCGGCACTTAACTGATTTCCAGGTGCGCCGCGCCGCACAGGCGGCAAACATCTCGGACTTTATCGACGGCCTGGACGAGGCCTACCAGTACAAGGCCGATATCAAGGGAGCAAATTTAAGCGGCGGTCAGAAGCAGCGGACGCTGATCGCGCGTGCAATCGCCGACCACCCGCAGATCCTGATCCTGGACGACTCTTCGAGTGCACTGGATTACAAGACAGACGCTGCCCTGCGCAAGGCGATTCAGTCGGATTACAGCAGCTCGACGATGATCATGATCGCGCAGAGAGTCAGCTCGATCATGGCGCTCGACCACATTCTGGTACTGGAAAACGGCAAGATGATCGGCTATGGCACGCACAAAGAACTCTTGAAAAGCTGCCCCGTCTACCTGGATATTTACCAGTCACAGATGGGCGAGATCGCATAAGGGGGTGAGCTGATTATGGGCAAATATCAGGCAAGAAAAAATGATCCTGCCGGACAGGCTTCGAAATCCCGGTCAAACGGCGGCTCCAGGTCTGACAGCGCTTCAAAGCCCAAAGACCGTAAGGGTACGCTGCTCCGGCTGATACGCTATTCGGCAAATTACAAATATATCATGATTTTCGCATTGTTCCTCTGTCTCATCAGCAATGTGATGGCACTGACCGGCCCTGTTCTCGCCGGAAGGGCGATCGCCGAAGCAGAAGCCGGGGCAGGACAGGTCAATTTCGAGCGGGTATTTTATTACGCGAGGCTCATGCTGATCTTCTATGTGGCTTCCTCCCTGATCACACTGGTCATCAATTTTATCATGATGAATGTCGGGCGCCGGATCGGGGAACAGATGCGCACGGACGTTTTCAACAAGCTGATGAAGCTCCCTGTCCGGTATTTTGATCAGAACGCAGCGGGCGATATCATCAGCCATGTCTCCTACGACATCGACGTCACCTGCGTCTGCATCTCCACCGACCTCACGCAGATCATGACGAGCGTGGTCACGGTCGTGGGTTCCCTCGCAATGATGATCTACATCAGCCCGCCTCTGACCCTGACCATGGTGATCACGATTCCGCTGGCGACGTATTACACAAAGCACATGAGCGGCATCACCCGCCCGCTCTTCTCCCGCCGCTCAGCCTCGTACGGCGCCATGAACGGCTACGTAGAAGAAATTTTTTCCGGCCAGAAGACCGTCCTTGCCTATGCGCAGGAGGATACCTTCCTGAATCATTTTGAGGAGTACAACCAGGAAGCCACGGAATCCTTTCGCAGGGCAAACTATTATGGCATGTCGATGGGGCCGACCGTCGGCAGTATCAACAACCTCGGGCTGGCGCTGATCGGAATCCTGGGATCGCTGCTCTATATGGGCGGCGCCGTGACACTGGAGCATATTTCCTCCTTCGTCCTGTATTCCCGGAAATTTTCCGGGCCGATCAACGAGATCGCGAACGTAATCACTCAGATTTTTTCTGCCCTTTCGGCGGCCGAGCGCGTCTTTCATATTCTCGATGAGACAGAAGAGATCCCGGACAAAGAAAATGCGGCAGTCCTCACAGATGTGCGGGGAGACGTAAAGATTCAGGACGTCTCTTTCGGCTACGATCCGCAGAAGACCATTATCCACCACTTCAGCCTGGACGCGGACGCCGGCAAGCTGATCGCGATCGTCGGTCCGACCGGCGCCGGAAAGACGACGATCATCAATCTCCTGATGCGCTTCTACGACGTGAACGAGGGGCAGATTTTCGTGGATCAGAAGGAAATCCGCGACGTGACCCGCGAAACCCTGCGCCGTGCCTACGCGATGGTGCTGCAGGACACCTGGCTGTTCAACGGGACGATCTATGAAAATATCGCCTACGGAAAGGAAGGCGCCACCCGTGAGGAAGTCATCGCCGTTGCGAAGGCCGCGAAAATCCACCACTATATCATGCTGCTGCCGGACGGCTATGACACCGTCATCGGCGAGGACGGAGGCAACATTTCCAAGGGACAGAAGCAGCTCCTGACCATCGCCCGTGCCATGCTCTACGACGCGCGGATGCTGATCCTCGACGAGGCCACTTCCAACGTCGATACCGGCACGGAACGGCAGATCCAGGCCGCCATGCGCGAACTGATGTCCGACAAGACCTGTTTCGTCATCGCGCACCGTCTCTCTACAATCCAGAACGCCGACCGCATCCTCGTGGTCGACCAGGGAAATATCGTAGAGCAGGGCACGCACAAAGAACTGATCGCGCAGAAAGGGTTCTACTATAAGCTGTACGCCTCACAGTTTGAATAATCAGGCGAAAACAGCAGCATAATGGAAAAACAGCCTTAGCAAATATATCCGCAAAAGGCTGTTTTTCTTAAAGTAATCATTCTGATTTATTGCCATCCTCTTCCGCTTTTATTCCTGCCGAATGCCTGCGGATCTCTTCGTTCATGGCATGGTAGTGCCCCCTCGCTTCGCTCAGCGGCAGGTCGGCCGCCCATTGGAAGAACGCTTCGCGTTGGGGCGGCCATCTGACTTCATCTATGTCTTTGCACTTGTCAGTCGCTGTAGTAATCAACCACGCTATAAAGTGCATCTGCCTGTCGGTCATGGCTGTCACCATACACTTTTCTCCATTCTGATTTTTACCATTTTTATTGCATTTCGAGAAGCCAAATGATGGCAAGTATCATTTGTTTAAGCACAAAATATCGCTCATTTATTAAGCAATTCTTTAACTTTCTTCTTCGCTTCTTCAATGTCTGCACATTCGTTCAGAATTTCAAGAATCTTTCTGGTCTGGTTCTCTTCAGCCAAATCCCTAATCAACTCACCGTTGTCCATATCTTCTTCCATAAATTCCCCTTTCCGGCCACTTGCCAACCTTATTCATTAAGAGAAATCTTAACTATAAGTATGGTAGCGCAAATGCTTCAAAAATACAAGCACTTTATCGCAAATTAGTAAAAAGAGCCTTTGCTCTATTTAATTTTATGCTACTAAACTTTTGTAGACAAATGCTCGAAAATCCTTAAATTTTAGTCGGAAACGTTGAAAAACCCAGTGTTTAAGCCATTAATACTCCTGCGTCTCCATATAGTTCATATACTTGACTACCATCAGGGCGATCTTGAACGTGATCGCGTCCTCAAATACGCGCAGGTCGAGACCGGTCTGCTTCTGAAGCTTATCCAGGCGGTAGACCAGCGTATTCCGGTGGATGTAGAGCTGCCGGGATGTCTCTGAGACATTCAGGCTGTTCTCAAAGAACTTATTAATCGTGGCCAGGGTCTCATCGTCAAAATCATCGGGCGACTTGCCGTCGAAGATTTCCTTGATAAACATCTTGCAAAGCGGGATCGGGAGCTGGTAGATCAGCCGCCCAATGCCGAGCGAGCTGTAGGCGATCACCTTGCGCTCCTCGAAGAAAATCTTTCCGACATTCAGCGCTATGCGCGCCTCCTTGTAGGATCTGGAAACCTCCTTGATCTCACCGACGATCGTGCCGTACGCGATCAGGGCTTCTTTCTTTTTCTCCTCGCCGAGCGCGTCCAGGATCATCTCCGCCGTCCGGTTCATGTCCTCATAGGTATCCTGTTCGCCCAGCTCTTTTACCACGATGATGCTCTTTTCATCCACAGCCGTGATGAAGTCCCCGGAGCGGGTGCCAAACAGTGTCCGGATATTTTCCAGCGGCCCCATCTCCTTTTCATGGTCGATCTCGACAATAAATACAACCCGGCGGGCGTCCGTATCTATATGAAGCTTTTTCGCCCGGTTATAAATATCAACCAGGAGCAGATTATCAAGAAGCAGGTTCTTGATAAAATTGTCCTTGTCAAAACGCTCCTTGTAGGCTACCAGAAGATTTTGCAGTTGGAAGGCTGCCATCCGCCCGACCATGTGTACATCGTCATTATTTCCATTTGCCAGAAGGATGTATTCCAGCTGATGGTCATCAAAAACCTTAAAGAACTGGCAGCCGGAGACTACCTGGCTGTCCGCGGGCGAGCTGGTGAATGCAAGCACAGACTCGCGGAAGTCCTCAGCCTCGGGAAAAGTAGTCGCAAGCATCACGCCCTCCGTATCCAGCGCGCACAGATCCACTCTGCTGATCGCTTTCAACCCGTCCAATGTCGTCTGTAAAACCTGATTTGATATCACTCGTAAAACCTCCTTGTAAAAAATCTGTGCCCGAAAACGAGGCATCTCCTTCTGCCGCGCAGGGATCACACCCCAGATACCCGATGCGCCGCAGCCATTCCTCAATGCGTCCGTACGCATCCATTCAGTGAATGATAAGTGAATGATATAAGATAAATTTACTGTTCCCTGTATAAATGAACTTACCTTGTCTACTATAATATATTTCCACAAAAAAATCAATGAAAATTGTGAAAAATGCACGAAAAAAGTTTCTGTCTTCCTCCGTAAAATATTTAAAAAAAGCAAAGATTCCACAGGCTTTTAAAGCGGATGGAGCACCCGTTTAAAAATTACGAGAAAACCCCCGAATGTGCTGCAATAACACCTTCGGGGATTTCCATTTTTTGCTTATTCTGCCGTACAATATCCTTTTTGGAGCAGCCGGGAGTCTTTCCCTGCAGCCTGCATCCATGCGTCAGAGATACAATACGGGCATCTTTGCTGCTCTGCTTCGCCAGATCAGACCTCAAAGAGCAGGTCGCCGTAGGACGGCATCGGCCACATCTCCTTGTCTACGATCATCTCAAGCTTGTCGACCGGGGCACGCAGCTCGTTCATTGCGGTCATCACGCTGTCATGATAGTATTTCGCCTGGTCTGCGCCTTCCTCCATAGCTGCAGCTGTCGCGGTGATATCGGTCAGCTTCGCAAGAGCGGCTTTGGTCTCTACCAGCAGTGCACTGATCTCCGTGAGAAGCTCCATCTGAACGGAAGCATCCGCACCCGCTGCTTTTACAGTGTTAATCGTATCCGCAAGGCTCTTTGTATTCTTGATAACGGCAGGAATGATCTGCTTGCTCGCTATATCAATCATTGCCTTCGCCTCGATATTGATCGCCTTTGAGTAATTCTCATACTTGATCTCCACGCGGGATTCCAGCTCAGCCTTTGTAAATACGCCAAATTTCTCAAACATGGAGACAGACTTGTCAGTCACTAGCGTCGGGATCGCGTCCACCATGGATTTGATATTCGGAAGGCCTCTTCTTTCGGCTTCCTCCACCCACTCCGGCGCGTAGCCGTTGCCGTTGAAGACAATCCGCTGATGCTCGGTCAGCTGACGCTTGATCAGGCTATGTACCTCTGCGTCAAAATCAGCCGCATTCTCCAGGATATCGCAGGCATCGCAGAACGCTTCCGCGACGATCGTGTTCAGCACGATGTTCGGGGACGCGATGGAATCGCGGGAGCCTACCATACGGAACTCAAACTTATTGCCCGTAAATGCAAACGGTGAGGTACGGTTGCGGTCAGTCGCGTCCTTCTCCAGATCCGGAAGAGTCTTCACGCCGGTCTTGAGGATGCCGCCCTTGTTGGAGTGCGTCGCCTCACCCGTGCTGACAAGCTGCAGCATCACGTCCTGCAGCTGCTCGCCAAGGAATACGGAGATAATCGCAGGCGGCGCCTCGTTCGCGCCAAGTCTGTGGTCATTGCCCGGGTCTGCGGCGGATTCACGGAGCAGGTCCGCATGTTCGTCCACTGCCTTCAGAATGCAGGAAAGTACCAGGAGAAACTGAATATTCTCGTGCGGGGTCTTGCCCGGATCCAGAAGGTTGATCCCATCGTCCGTCATGATGGACCAGTTGTTGTGCTTGCCGGAGCCATTCACTCCTGCGAACGGCTTCTCATGCAGCAGGCACTTGAGACCATGCTGGCAGGCCACGCGCTTGAGCGTCTGCATTACGATCTGGTTCTGGTCTACCGCGACATTTGCCTCGGAATAAATCGCAGCCAGCTCATGCTGTGCCGGAGCCACCTCGTTGTGCTGGGTCTTTGCCGGTACGCCGAGCTTCCAGAGCTCCTTATTGACATCCTTCATGAAAGCAGCGATTCTCTGACGGATCGTGCCGAAATAATGGTCATCGAGCTCCTGCCCCTTCGGCGGCATCGCGCCAAACAGCGTACGCCCGGTAAAAATCAGATCCTTTCTCTGAAGGAACTTCTTCTCATCTACCAGGAAATATTCCTGCTCCGATCCCACGGACGGAGTCACCTTTTTCGAGGTTGTATTTCCAAACAGTCTCAGAAGCCGCAGCGACTGCGTGTTGATCGCCTCCATCGAACGGAGCAGCGGAGTCTTCTGGTCAAGCACTTCTCCTGTATAAGAGCAGAATGCGGTCGGAATACAAAGGATCGCACCGGCAGCATCATGCCGTACAAATGCCGGCGATGTGCAGTCCCACGCAGTGTAGCCTCTCGCCTCAAAGGTCGCTCTTAAGCCGCCCGACGGGAAAGAAGACGCATCCGGCTCACCCTTGATCAGCTCTTTGCCGGAAAACTCCATCAGAACCGTTCCATCCGGGTTCGGCGCCGTAATAAACGAGTCGTGCTTCTCCGCCGTCACGCCGGTCAGCGGCTGAAACCAGTGCGTATAATGGGTCGCGCCCCTCTCAATCGCCCAGTCCTTCATCGCCGCGGCAATCACGTCCGCTGTCGCCAGATCCAGCTCCTTGCCCTCTTCGATCGTCTTCTGCAGCGCTTTGTAGACCTTTTTCGGGAGACGCTCCTGCATCACCTTTTCGTTGAAGACATCCTCGCCAAAAATGTCTGCCACATTAAAATACTCGCTCATAATTTCCTCCTCTTTTCCTGATGATTATGAACAGCAGATGTAAAATCCTGCTTACGCGTAAAAGCCCTTACACGCAAAAGCTGAGTGCTCCGTGGTCTGCTTTTACAATAAATGAAAAGGGGGCATTCCATGATCTTCATTATGGAACGCCCTCGTCACCTGTGTCTAAAATACTCTATTCTTCTGTAAAAATCAAGTGGAAATTTTAATTTTGTGCAAAACCTTTGATTTTAAAGGGGTTTGACCGAAAAAATGTAGGAGTAATGCACGAGGCATCTGTTTCGAGGCCGGATCAGACGCCCCTGTTATCCACTCAGGCCTTGCCTTCGCTGCCAAGAACGGTCTTGATCTTGTGAGCTACGACTGCCTTTACATTCGCACGGCCAACGGTCAGATACTGTCTCGGATCAAAATATTCCGGATGCTCGTTGAACACCTGGCGGCAGCCTGCGGTCAGGCCAAGACGAAGGTCGGAGTCAATATTGATCTTGCAGACAGCAGATCTCGCTGCCTGGCGCAGCTGATCCTCCGGTACGCCGATCGCGTCCTTGAGAGCTCCGCCGTTCGCGTTAATAATCTTCACATACTCCTGCGGAACAGAAGAAGCGCCGTGCAGAACAATCGGGAATCCCGGCAGTCTCTTCGATACTTCCTCAAGGATATCGAAGCGGAGAGGCGGCGGAAGGAGAACACCCTCCTCATTGCGTGTACACTGCTCCGGGGTGAACTTGTAAGCGCCGTGGCTGGTACCGATCGCGATAGCCAGGGAATCCACGCCTGTCCGGTCTACAAACTCCTCAACCTCCTCCGGCTGCGTGTAGGAAGAATCCTCTGCGGATACATTTACATCGTCCTCGATGCCGGCCAGCTTGCCAAGCTCTGCCTCTACCACCACGCCGTGTGCATGGGCATACTCTACGACCTTCTTCGTGATCTCAATATTCTCATCAAAGGAATACTTGGAAGCGTCGATCATGACGGAGGTGAAACCACCGTCCACGCAGGACTTGCAGGTCTCGAAATCCGGGCCGTGATCCAGATGCATCACAATCGGGATATCCGGGCACTCGATGACAGCAGCCTCGACCAGCTTCTTCAGATAGGTCGGGTTCGCATACTTTCTAGCGCCTGCGGACGCTTGCAGGATGACCGGGGAATGCAGCTCGGCAGCTGCCTCCGTAATGGCCTGCACGATCTCCATGTTGTTTACATTGAAAGCGCCGATCGCATAGCCGCCCTCATAAGCCTTTTTGAACATTTCAGTACTTGTAACTAATGCCATAACTATTCAACCTCTCTTTACAGTATTTGCGGAACCTTTTTGAAGCCGTTCCTTTTCATCGTGTCCAGTATACTACACAATCTCATTTCTATCAACGACATTTTCAAAAAAATTTGCCTGCTCATTCCTGATATCTGCGTCAGTCTGCCTCATCATCCGCTGCGTCCGGGTCTTCCACAATCAGCAGGAGCGTCTCCCTGTTTGAAGTATATCCGGAGGTGTCTGTCACATAATAAACCAGCTGATAAATACCGGCAACACTCGTATCATAGGTTCCTTCGACCTGAATCCTGCGCCAGAGCGTGTAGATATTATCATAATCATCCGTGATAGCCTCTACATATGTCACAGGGTCAAAGGCCTCTCCCTTCTGGATTGTCACACGGTTCGTCGAGAGAGTGAGCCTCGGCGCATAAGGCGAGGAAGTCTCCTCCGCCTCCGACAAGGTGTCCTCCTCCGTTTCCGTCTCAGAGTCCGCAGACAGACCCGACGCCTCCGTCCCGGATTCCAAAATCCTATCAGAGTCCGTCTCCCCTCCGGCGTTCATCACAACTACATCGGAGGAAGCATCGTCTGTCTCAGACTCCTCCTCCGTCTCCGGTTCCGTCGGGGGCTCCGTCTCTGGTTCTGTCTCTGTCTCTGTTTCGGATTCCTCCTCCGGAGCTTCGTAGGTCAGAATCCGTGCCGCTTTGGAAATATTATTTCTGCTGTCCTTGGCAGCATAGGTCACTGTGGCTTTCCCTTTTTCCGCATCCGTAACCACACGCTCCACAGTCAGGGTATCCGAAACATCGCCTTCCTCTTCATCGGTCGCGATCACTCCCACAAGAAGCTCGTCATAGTCCATCCCATCCAGATAAACAAACTCATCCGACCAGGTAATCACCGGAGCATTCCTGTCTTCGGAATATTTCAGATAAATCATTCCACATCCGGCTACAAAGCACAGCGCAATTGCAATATAAAGTATTCTTTTCATCAGTAACTTCCCCTTTATTTCGTCCGGACTCCCGTGCGGATAATTTCTTCCGGATGATCTATCAGAAGTCTTTTCGCACAGGCATAGCCATATTTTCTCTCCAGCCAACCGGCACATTTGCCAAGGTTCGGCTTCCGGTCTTTCAGATTGTGCGCATCCGACGCGACATACCAGACCAGATCCTCCTCAATCAGCTCCCGGCAATACTGGCGCACCGAACGCCCCATATCCCCCAGGAGACTGCCCGCATTGATCTGAATACGCGCCCCTATCTGCGTAAGCTCCTCCGCGCGGTCAAAATCATTCCGCATACACTCGTAGCGCTCCGCATGCGCGATCACCGGGCGATATCCTCCCGTCCGCAGCGCCGTTACCCGCTCCTTTATATAAGGAAATAGAGAACTCTCGCGAAACTCTGTCAATACATATCTGCTGCCGGCCATTGTCGGCCGTCCTCCACTTTTTAAAGTCTCCACCATCTCCATATTCGCGTGAAACTCGCATCCCATATACAGCTTCAGATCTGGCGCCAGAGCGGCTGCTTCATCACAGGTATCCCAGAAAGCCTGGTAAATCCGCGCCAGCTCCGGCTCAAACATTTCCACCCGGTAATGAGGTGTGACAATAATCATCCGTACCCCATCCTCATATTCCAACCGCAGCAGCTCACGTGTCTCTTCCATGGAATGAGAACCATCATCCACGCCCGGAAGAATATGGCAATGAATATCATAAAGTCCCAGCATGTAATCCTCACATAAATCTGTCCGATATTCTGATTGTTCCCAGTCATTATGTCTCTAAAATCAGCAACTGAATCAATCAGGTAAAGTATACTCTGACGCCACCCCTTTTTCAAGAGGAAATAGATATATCCTGAAAAAATACAGGCAGTCTGTCTTGCAAAACGTCCAGTATCTGCCCGGCAATCTCACGGATCTGCGGATGGGCGCCGCCGGAAAGGCGCAATTTCAAAAAGTGCCTCCACTCCCGCAGGTTCATGGTCATCACAATCTCCGTTTTCAAAGAATTCGGCAGGATCGACCGCGCTTCCTGCGGGGACGCCCCCGCAGAGAGCATCTCAAAGTAATACTTCTCCGCGCTCTCCATCGCCCGTGTCCAGATCTCGTATTTTTTACGGTCTGACGGGCTGTTCAGATCATAGCGGAAGCCGGTCGCAATGTCTATCACCGAAATCTGATTCTGAAACTTATCCCTGGAATAATTACAGTAGCGGGTACTCTCCTGCGAATAGCTCGCGATCCGGTGGCGCACGATCTCATGCGTCACCCCCCGGTCGCAGGTCACCTTTACCGTCACATTCTCATGCTCAATCACCGACTCATGCCCGCTCTTTAAAATTCCGGCGATGAACCGCTCCGCCGTCCCCTCGCCGATCCGGTCCTCACTCTTGTAGCAGACTCTGCCGATCCGCTCAATCTTCTTCAGGATTGTCTGGTAATCCTCCATATCAATAATCTCAATCTCTGGTTTTACTACAATCATTTTTCTCCTCCTGGTACAGATGCAGCCTCCGTCTCTCTTTTTTCCCCAGTCTTTTTCCGGGGTGTCGGGGTAAAAATCCCCAGCTTTACAAATATCGCCCAAATATACGGCGCGCCAAAGGCATTCAGCTTTTTCGGGCCGGTGATCTCCTCCGGTGTTTCCAGAATCCTTTCATATGCCTTCGCGATCGTGGCGCGGGTAATAGACTTTTCCCGCCTGTCCACGAACAGCTCTCCGCCTTTTACCGTATAGTGGAACGGAAGCCCTTTTACGGTAAAAAAGGTCTCTCCCTGATGTCCGGCCAAAAGCTCCCATAATTCTTCCTGGCTCATCCTTTGTCCTTTCCCGGCCGCCCGCTGCCATCACCAGAAGCTGCAAGCTGCGGTCCCTGCCTGGTCGACTGTTCTCTCCAAATACGAAGAAGCGGCCACTGCGGGCAGTCACTGCGACCCGGTTTCATTTGCGTCGATTCTTGTCTGCACCGCCACGAGATCCAGATCCCGTATCATCGCCTGAATGATAGTATATAAAGAAACCGGGATTTTTTCAAGGTGATTTTTGCGAAAGAATGGTATTGCGCAAAGTATCTTCTGCAAAATGTGAATGTATATCCTACAGCACCATCCAAAACAGATACAGCAGCGCAACCACCGCGCTGCACCCGATAATATAAACCAGCGCAACCAGCAGCCCCGCTTTCAGCGCCATCCAGGTATATTTAAACCTCTCTCTGCGGGTAAACGGCGGCTGCTCCACCTCGCCCGCTCCGCCAGGTGCCGCGTGCGGCGCCGCATCTCTGTCGGAATCCGCCCGGTTCTTCTGCTCATTATGAAAGCTTCGGGGCAGATGACCGAACATGCCCGGTCTCTCGACACCACTCATATCCGCGATCGTACGACCATCATCATCCTCGTATTCTTTTTTCTTTCTCACCTTATGCCACTCCTCACTCCAAAAGCCGTTAAACTCTCTCGATCACACAAGAATGTTTCTTCATTCCCACACCTTTCACTTTTATTTAAAGAATGCACTTTTTCCAATGCGTCAGCTACTGCAACGCAGTCTCCTCGAATCGTTGCATCCAGTAATTCTTCAGAATCCTGCAATAATTCAGCTACATCTTCCCACTTATCGCCGCTTACCGAATCTGCAAAAGCCTCTGAGACTTCCTTATTCGGGATAAACACCTTTCTTTCCACAGCATCATAGCCCAAATATCCCAGATGAACCAGCAAAGTCAGCACATCATCCTTACTTTTAAATGAAGTAAAGTCATTCTGGAACGTTCCGATCCTGATCCTTACAGATTTTCCGCCAAGCATGGCGATCACTGCATCCTTCAGTCCATCAAAATTCATACTGATATAATCTTTCAGCGAATCATAGGATTCGGAATCAGTCCAGTAATTTCCAAACTCCTCATTCATCACCGCATTCATAACAGAATTAGGGCTGTAGACGTGTTGAACCCGACTAAACGAATAGCCATCGTACCATAAGCTCATACTTTCAAAATCCATATGGTATTTCCTGCACAGCGTCTTTACTTCCTGCTCCGTAAAGCCAACATACTTTGCAAGCTTCGCAGGTTTCGTCATAGTAAATTCTTTAAAATCGGTCAACGCAGACTGCGTTCCATATTTTTTTATCGGAAGAATACCTGTCATATAAGCAGCGGCAATCGTTTTATCCGTAGCGGGTCCTCCTTTAAAAAGTCCTCTGAGGAATTGAACATATTCTTCCTGCAAATCAAGATCATTCTTTGCTTCCCGGAACAAAGCGTCCCACTCATCTATAATAATAATAAACTTCTCCTTTGTCCTCTCCACAATCGCAGATAACACATAAGGCAAAACCGTTTCATCAAAATCTTTAAACTCTGGATAGACCGCTTTCAGCTCCCGGATGACTCTTGATTGCAAATCCTTCACTACATTCTTTTTGTCTGCGCAATTAGAAACAAAACGAATCATGTCAATATAAATAACATCAAACTTATTTAAATAAGTCTCATATGAATCCTTTTGGGATATTACGAGATCATCGAAAAGCAGGTGGGAATCACAGCTCTTGTCATAATAGGCACACAGCATCTTTGCAGCAAAAGATTTGCCAAAGCGTCTCGGACGGCTAAAGCTTGTGAATCTTCCCGGAGTTATATTAATTGTGCTGTTAATGTAATCAATCAGGTCTGTCTTATCTACGTAGATTCCTTTTCGAATAGAATGAAATGCATCATTCCCCGGATTTAAATATTCTCCCATGCATCTTCTGCCTCCCATCAGCCAATTATCAGTTCCGCTTTTAATACTTGTCAAAAACTCAGCCATCTACAAATAATTATCTGTATCCATCATTCCAGAGTTTGTCGTACCATTCTTTCACTTCTTTCAGTGACCTCGTCAATACATCTATACGAACAACATAATGTACATCATATCTGCCTTTTACTTCCCAGTCTGTTAATTCCTGTAGCTTATTTTTAAAGTACTTTGGTATATAAACGATAACTCCGTGTTTTTTGGGACTAACTACGGAAAATTTACTCCGTA
>JAJQBS010000015.1:0-29132 GCA_021203145.1 Lachnospiraceae bacterium
GACCGAGACGGAGACAGAGACAGAGACAGAAACAGAGACAGAAACAGAGACAGAAACAGAAACAGAAATCCCTCTTCCGACCACGCGTTTCTACGGAGCCTTGAGCAGACCAGTGGACGGCGATACGGCAAAGGGAGAGCTTCCCATGAAAGCTATGGTTCTGGTCAATGATACGGTGAGCGATTTTGAAGTGTATGTGGATTTTGTGTCGGAAGACGGAAACTTATACAATAAGTTGATAGAATATTCGGAGATGGATGAGAAATCGCTTAACAGCTATACGAAGAAATACGCATCAGAGATCGTCGCCGCAAACGGATACGATATAAAAGGCAAGATTTCATTAGAGGAGATTCCGGCCGGAATCTATACGGTAAATCTGCGCCTGGTAGATACGGAAAGCGGGGAAGAGGTCATTCTGGGTTCCACATCCATCACAATTGAAGCAAATGAAACAGAAAGCACAGAAGAAGAGACGGAAACACTGGATGCGCAGTACGTGATTATTGAAGAGGACTATGCGATCGGACTGGATATGGAAGAGGGCACAGGAGAATCTTCTGAGATTACCGAAACTGAGCTTACGGCTAATGCGGAGCAGGTTATTATGACTGGATGGATCAATGCGCCGGAAGGAACCAGCATTGGCCTGATCTATCAGATTGATTCCGATTACTATACGGCAGATATGATCGCTCAGAATGGAGGAAGCGCCACGCTTGTGCAGTCCAGAAGGAATCTGGAGCTGATGGACAGCGGCCTGATCGGGGGAACTGTGCAGAATACAGAAAAAGCCGGCTTCATCATCAGTCTGGCTCTGCCGTTCCTTGAGGATGGAACGCACACGTTCATACTTACCGTCAGCGTGGGAATGCCGGGGGCGGATGTTGAGATGATTGATTTTCCTGCCGTCACGGTAATCATTGATTCCTCGGTGCAGACGGAGGAAGAGGCCGTGCAGGACATCATCAGTGCCTGGGAAGCGGAATTCCCGGAAGAAGAGACGGAGATGGAAACCGAAAGCTCCGCAGACGACAGCACAGCGACAGAGGAAGGATAGATACAATAGATACCGATACTGAAGGCTCCGCAGATGACAGCGGTACGGCACAGGAAGGATAAAGACCGGAGAAACCTCAGATGACAGCGAGACAGCGCAGGAAGGATAAAAATGTATGAGCTCGTATCAGTATGAACCAACGATTTCTCTGTGGGATCATGATGACCATCGGAAAATTACTTTGAAAAACCGGAAGACCGGGGAAGAGTTTGTGTTTGATCTGCAGCATACCTGTGTTGCCGGGCGAAGGAAGGACGCCTGCGACATCCAGATCACTGTGGATGACAGATACATTTCCGGACGCCATGTTTTGTTCAGCATCGACGGTTCCTTCGTCTATGTGGAGGATCTGAAGACAAAAAACGGTACCCGGCTGAATGGAAATCCGCTGCTGTCCAAAAAACAGGTCAAGCCGGGTGACATCCTGAGAATGGGACGGACAGAATTCGAAGTACAGATGTGAGCAACGTAGATGGAAGGTGGGCGGCTGTATGGCGGAATTGTTGTTATCGAAAAGAGCACTGACGGTCTATGAGATTCTGGTGATCCTGGCTCTGATTGTGATTTTGATAGTTCAGTCAAAGAAAAAGAAAGCGCGGGAAGAGCGGCAGAAGATCAATGAACGGAAAAACCGCAATACCCAGTTGGAGGAACGGCTGCGGAATCCGGGTGTCCGGCTGGAGGAATCCAAAGATCCCAGGCCGTTTGATGTGCAATACAAGGGCGAAGTGGATTCCCAGGCGGCCTCTTTGCCGGATATTCAGATCGAGCTCGAAGTCTGTTCCCGGATGAGTACGAGGAAATACCTGTTCGATCTGAGCCGAGATGTGACCATTGGGAAGGATGAGCGGAATGTGCTTCCGGTCAGTGATCCGGACGCTGCGCCGAAAAATTGCACCATTTTCCAGAAAAACGGCGCGGCATATGTCAGGAATGATTGTGCTTCCGATCCGGTCTGTGTGGTGCGCGGGAAAAAGCGCAAGGAAGTGATGAACCAGATGGTGAAGCTGGAAAACAAAGACATTCTTACCTTCGGAAAGACAGAACTGCATATTTCTCTTTATAAGAATAAAAAGTAGACACAGGAAAAGGCTGTAAAAAAATAAAAACAGATGCCGGGGGATGAGCGGAAGACTTTGCCATGATGTGCATGCGGCCCCGGACGTCTGAGGGAGCGGAGGAAAACGATGGGTCTTGTAATCGCGGTATATACAAAAGAGGCGTTTAAAGAATATGTCATGCCGGCGACGAATAACGCGGACTATTCGGTCACGCTGAACAGACATGATTTCCGGCTGCACTATGATGTCTGCCTGGAATTTGAGATTATAAATGAGGTCTGGAAAATAAAAAGGGGTCAGAACTACCGGATTATTCTGGATAAACATGAGATCCGGGAGACGAATGTCCTTCAGGACGCTCAGATGTACCAGATCATGACCTATGATAAAAATCAGATCATCCTCCTGGTGAGAAGCTGCGAAGAAGTGTTCAGTGCATTCGCAAAATACGACATTCGGCGCAGTGGAAATATTTCCATCGGAGAGGGCGAGAAGAATCTGATCCACTATGACTATCAGCGTCTGATTTCCAGGGAACACGCCGAAATTATCCGCAAGGGGAAAACCTATTATATTTCCTGTAAGGGAGCAAACGGTGCATATGTAAACGCAAAACATATTACCGGGACGGAGCCGCTTCATTTTGGGGATTTTATCAATATTTACAGTCTGCATATGGTTTTTCTGGGAGACATCCTGGCGATTGATACCGCAAACGCAGCTGTGCGTGTAAACGAAAAATTTCTGGTTCCGATTGCCAGAGAGCAGGAGGAAGCCGAAAAGAAAGCGGATCTGGAGAAAAAGGCAGAGTCCGGGAAACAGGGATCCGGACAGAGCGACGGCTCTCAGGCAGAGGATGGTCCGGTGAAGATTCTGTTTCACCGTTCGCCGCGTATTATAGAGAAAATCGAGGAGGACACCATAGAGATCGAAGAGCCTCCGAAGGAGATGAAAAGCCAGAAGAAGCCGATGCTGATGACGATCGGGCCGTCTTTTACCATGGCGATCCCGATGCTGCTTGGCTCCCTTCTGATGATCGCATCCTCACGGATGAGCGGAAGCTCGACCGGACTTCTGATGTATTCCGGCATGGTCATGGCCTTCTCCTCGGCGATTGTCGGCGTCATCTGGGGCACGGTCAACATGCGTTACCAGAGGAAGACAGAGGCGGAGAATGAGACGCACCGATATGAGGCTTACAGCGAGTATCTGATCAGGAAAACAGAGGAAATCAAAGAAAAATATACACACAATCAGACGGCTCTCGGGAAAATGTATCCGGATGCGAATACCTGTCTGAGCTACGATGAAAGGTCGACGATGCTCTGGAACCGGAACGACACGCACAGGGACTATCTTGGCTGCCGCCTGGGTCTTGGAGATATGGATTTTCAGGTGGATATCCAGGTTCCGAAGGAAAAATTCCATCTGGATCGGGATGAGCTTGCGGAAAAACCGGAATTTATTGAGAAAAATTACAGGACGCTGACGGACGTGCCGATTCTTCTGGATCTGCTCGAACACAGGCTGGTCGGAATTGTGGGCGGAAAAGGCAAGGCGGGAGCGGTTCAGGCCGCAAAGCTTCTCGCAATCCAGCTGGCCGCGTGCAACTGCTACACAGATGTGAAGCTGGCCTTTATTTATGACGAAACGAATTCGGATGACCGTGGTCAGTGGGAATTCGCGAAATGGTTGCCCCATGTGTGGTCCGAGGACAAGAAAATCCGTTATATTGCATCAAGTAAGCTGGAGGCCGGCGAAGTGTTTTATGAGATCGCCAGGGTTTTCCGGCAGAGAGCGGAGGACGCCGCCGCTTCGCCGCGGGAAGGAACGCGTCCGCCGAAGCCATATTTTATCCTGTTCTTATCCGATCCGGCACTGATCGAGGAGGAGCTGATCGCGAAATATGTCTTTGACACATCGAGCCAGATCGGGCTGAGTACGCTGATGCTGGTGCCGAGTGCCGAGAGGCTTCCGAATGCGTGCGAGTATATTGTGGAGAATGATAAATTCTTTCAGGGAATCTACAACGTCTCCGCGCAGAAGGAAGAGCGGATTATGGTGCGGTTTGACAGCTTTGACGCATCGAGGCTGGACACGTTTGCCCGCCGTCTCTCCAACCTGGAGGTGCAGGAGATGGAAAACGGAGGCGAGATTCCCAGCTCCATCACCTTTTTTGAAATGTACGGGATCACCAGGCCGGATGAGCTGAAAGCGGAGGAGAGATGGCTTAAAAACCGGAATTATGACAACATCAAGGGTCTGATCGGGCAGAAGTCCGGCGGCGCTCCCTGCTATATGGATGTGCATGAAAAATATCATGGTCCGCACGGCCTGGTGGCCGGCACGACCGGCTCCGGAAAAAGCGAGACGCTGCAGACCTACATGCTTTCCCTAGCGATCAACTACAGCCCGGATGATATCGGATTTTTCATCATTGACTATAAGGGCGGCGGCATGGCGCACCTGTTTGACGGGCTGCCCCACATGATCGGCCAGATTTCAAACCTTTCGGGGAACCAGGTTTACCGCGCGATGGTTTCTATCAAGAGTGAAAACCGCAGAAGACAGCGGATTTTCACCGAAAATGGAGTCAACAATATTAACAATTACACGAAGCTTTATAAAAATAAAGAAGCTTCTGTGCCAGTTCCGCATTTGTTTATCATTATTGATGAGTTTGCGGAGCTGAAACGGGAAGAGCCGGACTTCATGAAAGAGCTGATCAGCGTCGCGCAGGTGGGCCGAAGTCTGGGCGTCCACCTGATCCTCGCCACACAAAAGCCTAGCGGCACCGTGGACGACAATATCTGGAGCAACTCCAAGTTCCGTCTTTGCCTGCGTGTCCAGGATCGTCAGGACAGCAACGATATGCTGCACAAGCCGGACGCCGCGTACATTACGCAGTCGGGGCGCTGCTATCTGCAGGTTGGAAATGACGAGGTATACGAGCTGTTCCAGTCTGGCTGGAGCGGGGCGCCATATGATGAAAATATTGAGAGCGGGAAGGCGGAAATCGCAAGGCTGCTCACGCTCAACGGCAAGACGGAGCTGATGGGCGGACATGCGCGTGCGCTTCGGAAGGAGCAGGTATTGCATGCGTGGATTTCAAAGCTGATCAAGGCACTGGAGGAGACCGGTATTCAGGAAGGGGATTCGCTGCAGAAGCTGCTTTCTTACAGGGGAAGCATGTCGGAAGCCGTGGAGGCGTTCTATGAGCGGATTGCAGCGGACGCGCTGGATTATCCGAGGAGCGAGTTCAATACGAAGCGTCTGGAGGATTTTATCCGCCTGTACGGCGAGGCAAGAGACCAGGAAGACCCTGCCGCGGCGATTGTGAAGCTGGCTGCCGCCAGGGGAGTCAAGCTTCCGGAAGCCAAAGAGCGGACGCAGCTGGACGCGGTCAAGGATTATCTGCAGAAGGTGGCAGTTGTCAACGGATACCAGCAGACGCACCAGCTGTGGATGCCGGTACTTTCCGACCACATTTATCTGAAGGAATTTGAGGAATATCGAAGCGTGGCATTTTCAGACGGGAAATGGCAGACACAGGAAGGCGAATGGGCGTTGGAAGTGCCGGTCGGCATGGTCGACGACCCGCAGAACCAGGCGCAGCTTCCGCTGGAGCTGAGTTTCTCAAAGGGCGGCCACCATGCGGTGATCGGTTCGGTCGTCAGCGGCAAGAGTACGATGCTGCAGACGATCGTGTATGGACTGACGACCCGGTATACGCCGCAGTATCTGAATATTTACGCGCTGGATTTCAGCAGCAAAATGATGTCCGCGTTCGAAGGCCTGGCGCATTTTGGCGGTATCATGTATGAAGGAGACCAGGAGAAGATCGCGAAATTCTTTAACATGATCGAGCGGATCCTGAACGAGCGCAAGAAGGAATTCCGGGGCGGCAATTACAGCCAGTATGTGCAGGTGCATGGCGTGACTTACCCGGCGATCCTGATTGTGATTGACAATTTCTCCTCCTTTAATGAAAAGACGGAGACTGCGTACGAGAAGCTGCTCATCCAGCTGTCGAAGGAGGGCGTGGGACACGGCATTTTCCTGCTTCTTTCCGCCGGCGGGTTTGGAATGACGGAAATCCCCGGGCGTATCGGTGAAAATATCAAGACGGTGTTCTGCCTGGAAATGCCGGATAAATTCGCATACAGCGATGTGCTTCACATGACGCAGATCCAGGTGCTGCCTGAGGCTGGAATCAAGGGCAGAGGCCTTGCTATCCAGGGCGGGCGCATTCTGGAGTATCAGACCGCCCTGGCTCTGGAGGCGGAAGACGACTACAACAGGATGGAGAAAATCACTGAAGTCTGCGCGCGGATGAACGAGGCATGGACGGGACGGCGCGCGCAGCCGATTCCGGAGATCCCGGCAAATCCGACCTGGGAGCTGTTTACCGATCTGGAGGATGTGGGCAGGGCGGCCGCCTCCGACCATCTGCTTCCGGTCGGCTACAATGCCGAGAACGCGGAGGTATACAGCGTCGACCTGAGCAGCGCCTACTGCTATCTGATCACGGGAGCGGCGCGAACCGGCAAGAAGAATTATATGAGGGTGATGATCGAGTCGGCTCTCATCAAGGACTGCATGCTTTCCGTCATCGACGGCACCGGCCTGATGCCGCAGTACTCCAACCAGGAAAGGGTGAGCTATGTCGGAGACGCGGAGGGGCTGTTTACCTGGCTGAAGAGCACTCTGGCTCCAGAGTTTACGCGCCGGAACCAGATCAAGAAAAAGCTCCTGGCAGAGGGTGGCGAGGAGGAAGAGCTGTATGAAATTACGAGGAAGGAAAAACCGGTCTTTGTCTTTATCACGGACATGCTTTGGTTCGTCAGCACGATCTACGACGCGAAGTATGCCATGAAGGGCGGGAAAGTCTTTATGGAAAGCCTGACGTCAAAGGGCCGCTGGCACAACATTTATTTTGTGGGTATTCTGAACCTGGAAGATAAAAATGCGGTCCGGGCATACCAGACCTTCGTGAACTTCACGTCCTATAAGACCGGGATCCATTTTGGCGGGAATGTTTCACAAAACGGGTTTTTCAATTTTGATTATCTTCCATTCAGGGAGCAGACCAGAACGGAAAAAGCCGGCGTCGGACAGGTGCCGGACATGGAGGCAGAGGTTATGGCCAGGAAGGTCATTGTGCCTCTGATGGGAAGAAAAAGGAAATCATCATGATTTTTGGGGTACTGCTGGATTCGAATGAAGAAGAAAAAAAGAAGCTTCATCATCAGCTGGGAAAACTGACCGCCCTCTACACAGACGAAAAACTGGAAATTCAGGCATTCGGCAGGAGCAACCCTCTGATGGAACGGCTGGAAGGCCTGGATTTGCTGGATCTTGCGATCATTGACGTCACACTGCCGGGGGCGCTTGAGGGCGCGAGAAAGATCCGGGAAAAATTTCGCGAGGCGGAGATCCTGATTATCGCGGATATCACGATTTCGCCGATGAAGTATATGCACCCGTCCATAAGGGCTTCCGCTCTCCTGTTGCATCCTGCCGCATCTGAGTGGGAAGCGGCTCTTGGAGATTTTTTCGGACGGCTGTTGGAAAAAGGCGGGAAGGAAGGCCAGGACGGGGTTCTCTGGGTAGAAAACCGCGATGGGAAATTTCGAATCCCATATGGGCAGATTTATTATCTGGAGGCGCGGGGAAAAAAGGTGTTTATCCGGACAAAGGCAGAGGAATTCGGCGTCAGGGGGACCATTGAGAATCTTGCGGAACAGCTGCCGGAAAATTTCACGCGCTGCCAGAGAAGCTATATTGTAAACACGGATTATATTACCCGGGTCCGGCTCTGCGAAAACCGGCTGTATCTCAGGGATGATCTGTGGGTTCCCATATCCAGAAGCTACAGGGAAGCATTTAAGAGGCGAATACATGAGTGATCTGACTTACAGGGAAGTATTTAAGAGGCGTATCTATGAGTGATCTGACTTACAGGAGCTTTCTGCTCTCCGGGCGGGAGTTTATGGTACTATCCGCTTTTATGGGCATAGAAAGGGTGCATATGCTGATCGAGCAGCAGCCGGAGCTTCCTGACAGGAAGGAATTGAGCCTGACCTTGTTTGGGCTTTACCAGAAAGGGCTTCTCTGCTGGGAGAATGGCATCTGCGGCCCGAAACCGGAAATCCGTTCTCTGTTTAGGGATATCCGCTCCTCCGAAAAGGAGCTGCAGGTTTTCCACAGAAAAGAAAATGCTCCGCTTCTGTGTTACTGGGATGAGTCTTCCGTACTTACCGAGCTGAGTGAAAACGACAGGGACAGGATCCGGCTGCACGGTCTCCGGAAAAACGATTTATTAGAAGAATTGAAAGAACGCGGCATACTTCCGGAGAAAGACTCTTCTTTGGCGGGGGATTATATGGTCTCTGCGATGGGGGACGATATGACAGCTGCAGCGGGGAATTCCAGGACGTCTGCTATGGGGAACGATGTTTCATCGCCGGTGGAAGATGCTGTACTTTCCGGAACAGAGGAACCAGGGAGCCGGCTCCTGGAAAAATGCCCGGAGCTGATGAGGGACGGAGAAATTCAGTATGTCCGGCTGCAGGAGCTTTTTGAAAAAGAGAATGAGCTGGAGACGGCTATTACGATCCATAACAGGAGCAGGGGAGAGGACGAATGCGTGATTCTGATTCTGGACTGCGGGTTGTTTGACGGCATGGTCCTGGTCAATGGCGGGACCATCCGGATGGAGTATTACAGCCAGGAAAGCCTGAGCGGGCTTCTGGCATAGGCGGCTGTGATTTTTTGCGTAAAATGGCAAAGCTTTAGTACCGGCCTGTCCGGGTTAGGAGGTGACAGAGATGATTCTGACAGATATTTACATTCCGTCCATGGATCAGTCCTTTGATTTTCAGGTGGATGAGACAGTACCGGTGAACAGCCTGATTATTGAAATCGCGGAGATGATCGGAAACGAAGTGAAGTCAGGAAAACAGTATCGGGCAGAAGAGTTCCTGCTGTGCTCGATGGATCAGGGCGTGATCCTGAAAAAGACGGAGACACTGGCGTCCAGCGGAATCAAAAATGGCTCAAGACTTATGTTAGTATAATGCATTCTGTCCTCGAAAAAGTGCGTTTTGTCACAAAATTAAGACGCGATTTTATTTTTCAGTATAATTGGGAACAGGATAAGGAGAGACAGAGATGGTAAGTGTAGAGACTGCGACTCTGAAAAAAACAGCGATACGATTAAATAATTACGCCGCGAATCTCAGCAAACGCCTTTTGGGAATACAGGATACGATTTCCTGGATCCGCCGCCAGGATTTTCCTGAAGCAGGCGAGCTTCGCAGGGCGCTGGAAAAGGAATATGGGGAGCTGGAGAAGCAGAAAAAAGACATGCTGCGGCTGTCCGAGGCATTGACACGGATCAGTGACAAGTATGAAAAGACGGAGGAGAAGATTGTCATGTCGCAGAACCTGCGGACTCGGATACTTGCAGTAAGTGACGCGTCGTTTTTGGTCACGCTGCAGCCTTTGATCAGCCAGATAAAAGCATTGGGGATAGAAGTGCCGGAGGAATAGAATAGCCGGAACCAGAGTAAATCCGAAAGAGAGGGAGAAAGAATGGCAGTAGAAAAGATCCGGATAAATACCGGCAGCCTGAGCAAGACGCAGAAGGAAGTGCAGGCAGAGCTTGATAAGATTCAGTCAGATATGGAGAAGATTTCCGACGACATGAATACGCTGAATTCCATGTGGACGGGGGACGCCCATGACGCGTTTGTACAGAGCGTGTCAGAGGATCTCAGTCTCCTGACGGAGGTGTGTACCGTGCTGCAGAATATCATCAATTATGAGAGCAGCGCGGTGACTGAGTACGACAAATGCGAGCAGCAGGTCTCGGAGATTATTGCACAGATACGGATATAGTTCTCTGACATGCACTATTTTCTGGTCTTTGCTGACAGCCGTTGAGTCTGGCAGCCGGCGTCCGAACTTTGCAGCCGGCGTCTGAACTTTGCAGCCGGCGTCCGAACTTTGCAGCCAGCGTCTGAACTTTGCTGCCTGCGGTTGAAAAGAAAGGCTGCAAGGTGCAAAGATGATTTCGAAAATGGAATAGTCAGAATTCAGGAGGGATCGTTGATTATGGCAATTGTATTGAAAGTGGAACCGGATACTCTGGTTCAGATGGCGGAGGAAATTGAGTCACAGCTGAATGATATTCAGAATCAGTTTACACAGGTAGAGTCCGATATCAACGCTACGCGTTCTTATTGGGAGGGAGAGGCCAGCGACGCGCACAAGTCTCAGTACGACGCACTGAAAGAAGAGATCAGTGAGACGCTTGGCAGATTAAAAAATCATCCGACAAATCTTCTTAAAATGGCCGGACTGTATACAGAGACAGAGTCGGAGCTTGAGGAGCTCGCCCAGACTCTCGCGGCAGATGTCATAGTGTGAGGAGGGAGAATCAATGGCAAAGAGTGCATTAGAGATTCGGCTGGATTATAACAAGGCAAAGCAGCAGGCGGATTCCCTGAGTGAGATCGCGTCAGAGATCCGCAGCACCGCGAACAATGATCTTCAGGATTGTATTTCTCAGATTTCCGCCAGCTGGACGGGGACCAATTCCACCGCGTATCAGGCGAAATGCAGTACGCTGAAGTCTAATCTGCTGACCACGGCGGACAAGCTGGAAAAGACCGCGACCACGATCCGCACGATCGCGAAGAATACGTATAATGCCGAGATGGCGGCGCTCGAGGTCGCGCAGCTGAGGAATTATTAATTGTGGATCAGCCGTCGGCCGGTATTCTGCAACGTATATAGTATCTCAAAACAGAGATATTTATATAAAATATCAATCTTTATAAAATTATGGAGGAACTATTCATGAGCGAAATTCAAGTAACATCAGCTACATTGAGAAGCAAGGCGGAGGAGCTGAATCAGCTGAACGAGCAGTTCAAGAGCACGTACGGCTCTTTGTCTGACGAGGAAGCTTCCCTCCGTTCGCAGTTTGAAGGCGAGACAAGCGACGCATTCCACAGTGCTTTCACGTCTGATATTACGCAGATGGGCAACTTCTACAACGCGATTGCACAGTATGTGCAGAAGCTGATTTCGATTGCGGAATCTTATGAGAAAGCAGAGTCGGCGAATGTTTCCACGGCTACCACAAGGAGCTATTGACAGAGAAACTCAGAAGAATAAAGAAAGTGAGGAAAATCATTATGGCAACAGGATATTTAAGAGTAGACCCGAGCGTTTTGCAGACTACGGCTTCCAGCTTTGAGGCAACAGCATCGACTGTGACGAATCTGACTGAGCAGATGACGTCAATCGTTACCAACCTTACAGGGCAGATCTGGAGCGGCGAGGCGGCTACCGCATATGTGACAAAGTTTAACGGCCTTCAGGATGACATGAACCGTATTTACAAAATGATCAAGGAGCACTCCGATGATCTGATCTCGTTTGCGCAGCAGTACAGCAGTGCAGAGTCGGCGAATACGGAGCTGGCGAACAGCCTCGTGTCAGACGTGATTGTCTGAATCATGCGGCATTACGGCTTTGGGCTGCGGCGCCGCAGGTTTAAACATATTGGAAAACGCTGATGAGAAGGATCGGCGTTTTCCAGCTTTTACCTGCCCCGGACAAGCCGGAACCAGTCGCGTTTGCCATTTTGCACCATTTTGCATGAGAAATTGTTCCTAACCCGGATAAACCGGAATCGAAATTTTGCCATTTTGCGCAAAAAATCGTTTGTAAGTGCCTAAGTGCCTGATAGGGAATGACCGGCACAGGATTTAGAATCGAATTTTAAAAATGTAAGAACCTTAAGAACGGAATATGAAAAATGACAGGAAGGGAAAACCGAATGGAACAAATGCCCGGGAAAAAACTGAACGGGAAGAAACATGGAGGATGGGCAGCCACACCCATACTTTTCCTTTTTGTACTATTTTTTAGCCTGGCATTCTGTCTTTCCGGGAGTGCCAAAAAGGAGACGGAAAAAACAGAAGAACAGATCATGGAGGAGATGAGAGAACGGTGTGGAAGCATCGTGCGCGTCGAATCTATCTGCTGGGATGGGGAATCCGTTATCTATGGCACGAAATCCTTTTCAGGCGCTGTTGTGACAAATGACACATCAGGAGCCTATATCCTTACCGTTCAGGACGGCCTGACCTGGACGACGGAGGAAAAAGAAGAAATCCGTTCCCAGTACGAGCTGGAGGACAATGCGCGGATCTCCGAGAAAATAGAAGTCGTATTTGAAGGAGATCTGAGGATCGAGGCCAGCTCCGCCGGGGAGAGTGAGCAGAGAAATCTTACCGTACTGAAGCTTTCCCAGAGTGTCCAGTTTGAGGCATTCCTCACGTTTGCCGCGGAAAGCGTTTCGAAGGACACTCAGATTTTTCTTCTGAGCTTCCCGGAGTCTGTCAGTGAGGCGGGGAATCCGTATAACAGTGAGAATGTTCAGATCACCCAGGGAACCGTCCTGAAGGTTTATCAGGAGAATGGAAGCGAGTTCCTGCAGCATGACATCCAAACAGACGCTGAATCTCTCGGCGGGCCCCTCCTGGATGAGGAGGGCTCGATCGTCGGTCTGCTGCTCACATCCGGTGATGAGGGCGGTATAGCGGTCAGCGCAGAGACGATCAAATCCTTTCTGGATACCTTTGGGATCAGCTACGAGGAGCTGAGCACAGAGTCGGAGGAGAAAGGGATTCCGATCCTGAATATCATTCTGGGCGTGGTGGCGACGGTGCTTCTGGCGATCGTGCTTCTGCATGGATTCAGGACAGCCCCTGCGGCGGAAGGAAGAGGAGGGGCGCAAAACGACGCCGGCTCCGGATCATTGAAAGGGAATCCTGGCCGGAAAGACTCGCAAAAAGAAAATTCGGGACAAAAAGAGAACCCGGGGCGAAGGAATTCTCAAAAAGGAAACCCGGGTCAGAAAGGTTCGCAAATGGAAACTCCGGGTCGGAAGAGTTCTAAGAGCACGAATTCCTCTCGGAGAGAAAAAACTGCCCGCATAGACTACCCTGATGCCAAACGAGCGGCAGTGATCGGGAAGGCGGAATTTGTGATCGGAAGATCGGAAGAGGCGGATTTTGCCATCCCTGAGAGTAAGGCGGTCAGCCGCCGGCACGCAGTCATCCAGAGGGAAGGCGACAGCTTTTACCTGACAGACCTGCGGTCTTCGAACTATACCTTTTTAAATGGGCGGCAGCTGACGCCGAACCATAAGTATGCGTTGAATGACGGAGATGAAATTGTCCTTGGAAAAGAACGTCTGCTCTTTTATCTGCAGACATGAGGAGAGGATCCATAAGCTGTTTCACAGAAGTTACAGCTTGGGGCGAGGAGGGAAATGGAAGTGAGTGAATTTTCGATAAAGACGGATAAGGCCACAAGCCTTGCTGATCTTTTGGACGAGCAGGCAGCTGCCCTGGAAAATGCGGCGGGATCTGTCGATTCGATTAGAAGTAGTCTGAGTATACAGGGGACGGCAAAGACTTCTGTCATGTCTGCGATGAAAACGATCAGCACGACGATCCAGGATGAATCCTCAGCTGCGACAAGTCTGGGGAAAGCACTCCGGGAGATTGCGTCCGCTTATAGCACGGCAGAAAACAGCATTCTGGGGAACGTGTCTACGACTGCCGGAGATGGATCCGGTACGGCCAGCAGCGCGGGAGGCAGCGGATCTGACGGTGATCAGCAGACAGATGAGCAGGATGAAGGGACATCCTATGACTGGAAGTCTCTCCTGTTGAAGCTCGTGGGAAATGCGGGTATAATAGGCAGTGGGACAGCGGCGATAGCTTCCTGGATTACAGGGGGAACTACCGCGAAAGATGTGTTGAGTTTAATTAAGAACTTGACGGGCCTGGCTGGCGGTATAGCCAAGGCTGTGCCGAATTCAGGTGAATCCTTTGACTGGAAGGCATTGGTGGGACTTGATGCAGCAGTGAAAACAAATACGCCGACTTCCTGGCTGGGTGCGGATGGTACATTGGCGAAGGAGCTTTCAAAACTGAAGTTTTCCAATGCGGAGACAGCGTCGGAAAAAATCGCCTGCGGGGCAAAGTGGGCCGGATATGCACTGACGGCTGTAATTACCGGATATGATAATTTTACGGATCCCGATAATACCACATTTTCACGGCGGCTGGCTGAGACTGTGGGTGAAACTGCGGTGAAAATAGGCGAAGGTATTTTGGTGAAGACCGCAATTACAGCGGGGCTGGCAGCACTTGGGTGTGTCGGTGCGCCAGCAATAGCCGTCGGGGTTGCTTCAGTAGCTGTCATAGCGGTGGCAGACGCAGTTTCTACCAAATTAACTGGCAAGGATGTAGCGGAGCTTGTGTCGGATACAGTGATTGATGGGACAAAAGCTGTTGTCGAAGGCGTCGGAAATGCAGTAAAATCAGCGGGGAAAGCAATTTCCGGATGGTGGAATTCCATGACGGTCTCATTTGCTGGCGGGTGATGAGCTGATAGCTAGCCGGAGAACGTATTGTACTGTAATCATTAAGAAAGAGAGGTATAGGGAATGGACTTTAAAGATTTACTTCCTATAGGGAGCGTAGTACTTCTTAAGAATGCGCAGAAACGTCTGATGATTTTTGGAATAGGGCAGAGGGATGAAAACAAAGGCAAAGATTATGATTATATCGGAGTGATGTATCCAGAAGGCAGCATGGGCGAGGGATCACAGTTCCTGTTTAACCATGGTGATATTGACAGGATATTTTTCAGAGGGTTCGAGGATGAGGAACGCTCCGCATTCCTCGACAGAGTGCAGAGGATGTATGATGGCCAGAATTGATTTGAGCTGTTTAGATGGAATCCGGAGACCGACTCCGGATGAAGTCTATAAGATCACACGCTATTACGAACATTTATATGGGAAAAACATCAGGAGAAATAAGACACTGAGTACAGTGTTTATTGTTCTTGGCCTTTTTTGCATGTGTGGATATACGGTCAGTGGGGTTGTATCCATAGTAGTTGGCGTGATATTTTTTGCAATTGCATTTGGATTTATCAAAGGGAAAAATGAGGCAAAGGCCAAACTAAACGTTTTTCGTAGTGGTGATTTTACCGTCATCCCGGGTAGTGTATGTGAAATTAAGACGGATACGACGGGGATGCTGGGTGTGAGCGTTGTGCGATTTATCTCCCATGGCGGCAAAAAGCCGGATGCGCAGTTCGAAGTCAGACGGACGCAGCTTCAGGTGGGGACGCCGCTGCTCCTGATCCATGTAGATGAGGACAAGATCAGACATGGGCTGACGCGAGTGTTCACACCATTTATGCTGACCGAAGAAGGACTGGAAGGGACGCTTTTTTGATCGGAACTGAATCAGCCATATATACGACAGATCACCGATCACCTGTTGTGTATTCTGGAAAAAGCGACTCTGTGGCCGGAAGAACTGGAACATGACGTACCTGGCCTTCTGGAGCTGCCTGGTGGTCAGTTGGTTCTGTACGATACTGAAAATGTGGAGGAAAATGCTATGGCGAGTATACAACGTGTTTCCTGCAACAATATGGTAAAGGACGCGGAGGCGCTTTCAACGGCACTGAAGGGTATTCCGCAGACGATCACGCAGATGCAGGCATCCCTGAAAAATCTGGCTTCCTGCTGGGAAGGACCGGCCTGGGCGGCATTCCAGGAGCAGGTGAATAAGGATATTGAGAACATGAACGAAGTCTATCAATGCCTGACCGAGTTACAGAAAGGTCTCGGGACAGGCAGAGATACGTACCTGAGGGCAGAGTTTGACGTTTATACAGACGTAAAGACGCTTCTGATTTAATAAGGAGTGCGGGATAGTTTTGGAAACATATAGTCCTGGAAGTATTGTTTTATTTGAGCGTTTTTTGCAGGCGATAGCTTATGAAGGGAGAAAATCAGTATGGCTGCGTCATCCGGAATGTATTTGAGAGTAAATTCAGAGACTTTGCTCACTGCGTCCAGTGAGGTAGAGAGCCAGGTCGATTCTATGAGAAAGCAATTTGACCAGGTCAACGAAATTGTCAACAGGAGCAGCGGATACTGGGAAGGGGAAGGGCAGGAAGCCTATCTGAAAGCGTATCGTTCCAAATACGAAGGAATTGAGGAAGCGCTGAATCGATTTTCCAGTCATGTAGTGAATCTCCAGACAATGGCCGGCGTTTATAAGGCGGCAGAAGCGGAGGCTGTGGAGGAGACGGAGTCCCTGTTGAGCGATGTGATCGTGTAAGCATTTTCATTTTAGTTTTCATTTTCATTTTAATTTTAATATTAATATTAATATTTTGGACGAGTGTCCATGCCGGACATACAAAAGAAGGAGGCGGAGGATATGGCGAGTTCAAACAGTCAGATTTACATGGACTATCAGGGTATGTGCCAGAAAGCACTGGAATTGGAGGAACTTGCTGACAAACTGGAGGCGCTCGCGGATGACAAGGTCGCGTGCTATGCGGCCAATAAGAGCTTCTGGCAGGGGGATTCCGGCGATGCCTGCCGTCAGAAGCTGACAAAGCTTGACAGTCTCATGAGAAGCCGCGCGAAAAATATCCGCAATACTGCGGACGGTCTGCGGAAGGCGGCGGAAAGGCATTATCAGCTGGAGCAGACATTGGCTGCGATTATTTCGGGATAATCGGCTATCTGCTATTGTGTAAGAATGCGCGGTTGGAACTCTGACGAATTTCTTACAGCATTGGCGGTGCAGCCTGAGATCAGAAGCCACGCTTGTATGTGAGGGCATGTATCTTATTGTTCGCGGGAATAAGGGAGCAGCTGTATGAAACGAAAACTTACATTTATTTTACTGACAGGAGTGATCATATTGGCGGCGATTATGGGAATAGAAGGATTTGTCAGTCCATCTGACCGGAGAAAACAGGCGGAGGATACGCTGAAGGAAAAATATCAGGAAGAGTTTGTGGTCACTTCTGTGAAGGAAGGATCTGCTTTTCAGGGTTATTATACGGTGGTGGCGTATTCTCAGGATTATCCGGAGCTGTTGTTTCAGGCAAGTATTGAGAATGAATCCGGAGAAATATCGGATTCCTATGTTTCAAAACGCGTATGCGACCGGCTTTCCGCAAAGGTCAGCCAGAATATCGGAAACCTGCAGAGCGGGTATTATGTTTTTACAGAGGTGATGTTGGGCGATACTTTGTTCACAGATCCGGAGATTTCTCTGGAAGACTATCTGACGGAATATCCGTCCACACGTTTCACAATTTACCTGTGTATAGAAGAAGAGGAATGCAGCGCGTCGAATATCGTTTCTGCAGCTGCGCACATGCTTGATAACCTGCCGGCAATCAATGGCTCTATCGTACTCTATCTGGCAGACGCGGAAATGATGGCAAAGATACAGGACTATGTCGTCTCAAATGTTAAGACCTATACCGATTTTGACCGGATGGCGGAGGAGGCCAGAATAGGTTTGGTGGCGGTTAATAATGGCAGATTTACTTTAACAGAAGAAAATTTGAGAGAGATGGCGGGAGAACGGTTATGAGTTATTCGGACGCAGAATTAGTGATGGCAACACAGCTGGCTTATCTGGATTTTGACGGCAACAGCTATGATTCGATGAACGCGGGAGAACTGGTCGATAGCATTCTGCAGCAATACGGTACATACGACAGCTCTACCGGCACATGGACAGTGAAGGATGGGGTGAGTGCTGCAGCCGGGAAACAATTCGACTATGCGCAGCAGATTCTTACGTTGAGTGAAGAGAACAATGTAGACTCCTGGAGGAACTGGACTATCGTGGATTCGTGTAATAACGAGACAACGAGCGGATACTATGCCTGTCTGATCGATACTGGGGATGGGAGCGCGATTGTCGGCTGCCGGGGAAGCGAGAGCTATGATCTGGAACAAAAGATAAATGACTGGGTACAGGCGGATTTTGGGCGGCTGAATAATGAGCTTACGGATCAACAGGCGGATGCTACGGAATATATGGAGTATTTGTATCAAAAATATGGGGATGATTATGACACGTTCTGCATCACAGGTCACTCTCTGGGAGGCTCTCTGGCCATGCATTCTGCGATCACGGCGCCAGAAGGGATGCAGGATAAGATTGATCAGGTCGTCAGCTATGACGGCCCCGGCTTTTCAGATGAATATCTGGATGCGCACGCAGACCAGATCGACAGGGTCAAAGACAAGATGACGCACTATGAGTACAGTCTGGTAGGCTCACTTTTGCTTCAGCCGGATGGAACTAATAACGTTGTGATACAAGCTCATGATGATCCGAATTATGATGGACTTTCGGCACAGCTGAACCGGCATAGTGTGACAAATATTGAATTTGACGAAAACGGAAACGTGATTGAAGGAGAACGAACCCCTCTTATGGAGAATGTCCGCGAGATAAGTCTGACACTGGAGCTCTTTCCTACAGCTGTTTCTACGGCTCTTACAGAAATCATTTATTCTACACCAGTCCTGTTTTACATCGCAAAAACAGTGAGCGAGTTAAAGCAGGAACTGGATGAGGTGGTGACCGAGATCAAAGCAAAGATCAGCAGTTTGTATGATAGCTTTATTTCTCTGGTGGTCTCTGGAGAGTATGAAATCCACGCTTCTGAGATTGGCAGCATGGCGGATGATCTGGAAGCAGTCCGGACAGACATGCAGCAGATTGAAGATCAGATTGATGCGATCAGGAAGAACCTGCCGTATGATTCTGTTAGCGCAATTTATTACAAGAACTGCCTCAGAGTGATTGGCGTCGCAATGAGCTTAGATTGCCTGAAAGCAAAAGCAATCGCGCACGCGGCAGAAACAGCAGTGTCCAAATACAATCAGAGCGACCGCAAAGTGAGTACCTGCTTTTAGCGTTATACTGCGGGTAAAGTCTGTCGATTTCCTGGTAGGCTGCATCCTTCTGCTCCGGCGAGTCTGTATATGGTTTTATATCCAACCCCGCATATGTATCCACACCTGCATTTCGGCGCCGCCGGGCTCCTGGGAGCGATTTGCCCACATGTAGTAGGGGATGAACTTCAGAATAGTGGGCTCATATTCCGGTTTTTTCCATGGGCGGTACAAAGGTCTGGCCATTTTTGTGGGCAAATCCGCCCTGAAGGAGGACTCATATGAAACCTGCCGGAATCCGGGCCAGGCAATTTCTTTCGCCGGATTGCCGCAGATTTCGATGTCGGATATCTCTGGAACCGCATCCGGATTCAGCGCCAACAGGTGCAGATCCCTGCCGTTGTCGGCTTCTTCCACACAGTAGACAAGCGGCCCTCTCATTACGGCGGCTTTGCCGATATCCTCACGGACGCGGGGATCCGCAGCCATCAGCCGGATCCCCATCGGAAAATGAAGTTCAAAGACATCATCTTCGCCCCAGTCTTTGCTCAGATACAGATAGCCGTCGCGCAGCCATACCCGGGCATTCTGGATGCCGGAGATGTGTATGCGGGCGCAGATTTGCTCTGCCGGAGTGTCTGCCGAAACGCAGAAATCCTCATCATAAACCCACTCCGGGATCCGCAGCGCGAGCCGGAACGGCGTCCCTTTCGCCTGCACACGGATTTTTACCCTGCCGTCCCAGGGGAGGTCGGAGAAGATGGACACTTTCACAGTCTGGCAGTTTGCATTTTTGCAGTTTTCATTATCCTGGCTGTCTGTCACGGCAGAGTTCCTGGTGCCACCGAAATCCCAACTCTCGCCGCTGCAGCAGTCTGTTCTGCTGCCATTGCGGGAGTCGCTTTCCCCATAGTCAGGGGCTTTTACCCCCTCGTCATCGCCAGTTTCGGTCATAGCAGATGCCTTCTCTGTGAACCCGTCGCCAGTTCTGGCTGCGGCAGATAGATTCTTTGCGGGTATATCGCCAATTCCGGTCGTGACAGATATATTTTTCATAATCTCACCGCCTATATAGAGATGTACGAAAAGGGTATCCTTTGTCTCCGTATACGCGTAGGACGCGATCGAGGAGAGCAGCCGCGCGAGGTTCGGCGGGCAGCAGGCACAGCCGAACCATTTCTGGCGCACCGGTTTCACATGGAATTTCCGCTCATCCTTTTTGCAGGCTTCCGGGTATACCTCCAGCGGGTTCACATAGAAAAAGCTTTTTCCATCCAACGCCATACCACTTAAAATACCGTTGTAGAGAGCACACTCCATCACATCCGCATATTTTGCCTGCGGACGGATCTCCAGCATCCGGCGGGCGAAAAAGACCAGACCGATGGAGGCGCAGGTCTCTGCGTAGGCGGTATCGTTCGGAAGATCATAGGCATATGTAAAGGCCTCGCCCAGATGCGTACTTCCGATGCCGCCGGTGATGTACATTTTCCTCTCCACAATGTCATCCCAGAGCCGCTCACAGGCGCGGTACAGTTCCTCATCCCGGGTGTGCCGTGCGACATCCGCCATGCCGGAATACAGGTAGACTGCCCGCACGGCGTGTCCGACCGCCTCCGACTGCTCCCGCACCGGCCGGTCTGCCTGGTGATATGCATGGCGCGGCTCTGCTTCATGCCCGGGCTTTACCACTTCCGGGTGTTCCTGATCGAAATAATAGGGCCGGGTTCCTCGCTGGTCGATGAAAAAACGGCTCAGATCCAGATATTTCTGTTCTCCGGTCACTTCATAGAGCCGCACAAGCGCCATCTCCGCAATCTCATGCCCCGGGTACCCTTTACATTTGCCGTCCTCCGGACCAAAAGTGTTCGCCACGTAATCCGCATACCGCTGCGCCGCTTTCAGAAGCTTATCCTTGCCGGTGGCCTGATAGTACGCGACCGCGCCCTCAATGAGGTGGCCGAAGCAGTAGAGCTCATGATGGTCTCTCAGGTTTGAAAAAGCCGCATCTCTTCCATTAATAATATAGTAGGTGTCCAGATAGCCGTCCTCCTGCTGCGCCGCGCACACGACGCCAATTGCGCCGTCAGCGATCGCTTCCAGCTCCGGATCCGTGTGCTGCGCCAGAGAGTATCCGACCGCCTCAATCCATTTGAAAAAATCACTGTCCTGAAAAACGAATCCGTAAAACGCATTCTCATCCGGGTGTTCCGGGTCGTCAGGCAGTGCTTCAAACCCGCGGAACGTGTATTTCGGCTCCTCAAACGCAGATCCCTTTTCTACCTTCTCCCGATTCAGCTTACCGGCGATCCGGAAATTGCGCATACAGTAGCTCGGCGCGGCTCCCTCCACCTGGTCATTCAGCGCGGCCCACTGATAAGGAATCACCTCTGTGCGCACCAGCTCCATCTCGTGCTTCCAGAATGGGTCGGTGATCTGTACATCTCTAAGAGAGAGCGGAGAGCTGCAGCTGTATTCGGATGGTTTTGGCTGATTTTTATTCATGAGCGATATCCTTTCTGCGAAGAAGTATATGAAATCGGTGTGTCCAGGTATGTTAAACAGCACGGTCTTATTCTACCATAGGAAGATTGTAATGGAAAGAATAAATCTGTTTAGAAAAACATCGAAATGCTTCTTGACAAAGCGTTTCCCATCTGGTAACCTGTATTTAGAAAACAATCTAAATAGTTGCAATGCGCAGAGAGAACAGGAGAACAGATGGCGTTTGCGGAGACATTTAAGGCACTTTCTGACCCGGTCAGGAGGCAGATTCTGGAGCTTTTAAAATCAAAAAGACTCTCAGCCGGAGAGATCGGCAGCCATTTTGACATGACGGGTGCGACGATTTCCTACCACCTGAGTGTTTTGAAAAAGGCCGATCTGGTCACAGAGGAGCGTGAGAAAAATTTTATCTATTACGAGCTGAATACTTCCGTGCTGGAGGAAATAATGCTCTGGCTCTCCGACCTGAAGGACGGCGGATGAACGGATAAGCGGATGAACAGAAGAGTGGATAGAGGACAAGTGAAAACTGTAAAAGCAGTAAAAGCAGTAAAAGCAGTAAAAGCAGGTAGCGGATATTGGCTGTTGACCGCAGGTTGAGATACTTGTGTCTCGATGGAAGATGATTTTGTTACGAGGAGAGTGGGGAGTATGATTAAAAAATATCGCAGAATGATTTTGCTTACGGGGGCTGTCACTGTTTTGCCGATGCTGGTGGGCGTTCTTTTCTGGAGCCGCCTGCCGGAGCGGATGCCGATACACTTTGGCGTCAGCGGGGAGGTGGACGGCTACAGCAGCCGCACCTTCGCGGTTCTCGGGCTGCCGCTGTTCCTTCTGGCCATGCATCTGTTCTGTTCATTTGTCACGCTTCTGGATCCCAGGCAGAAAAATATCAGCTCCAAAATGCTGACTCTTGTGTTCTGGATTTGCCCGCTGGTCAGTTGGTTCTGCGCAGTTCTGGTGTATTCAACGGCACTTGGAATCCAGATGGACGTCTTAAAGGCTGTGGATATCTTCATGGCAGTGCTCTTCATAGCGTTGGGAAATTATATGCCCAAATGCCGTCAGAACTATACGGTAGGGATCAAGCTGCCGTGGACGCTTGCCGACCCGGAAAACTGGAACCGCACGCACCGGGTGGGCGGCTGGCTGTTTGTGCTGGCCGGACTTTTCTGGCTGCTGGATATCTTCATTGGAGTGATCTGGATTCCGTTGGCGGCGACCATTCTGGCCGCGCTGATTCCATGTGTGTATTCGCTGGGGCTGTATCTGAAAAAACAAAAATAGCGGAAATGCTGCAGGCAATTTTGCCGGAGAAGGGAATAATTTTTCGACTGTATCCATCGCAAAAGCAAGCAGAAATCTACGCTAAAATAACAATGTCTGAAATAACCATGCCATAATAGATTTTGATATTTTGCTTGTTGATACTGGTTTTATGTGCTAAACTGCTCTCATAGGGTTTAGCGTATTTTTCGGACAGATGAGGAGTGGAAGGATTTATTTGCGCTGACAGTATAATTTAATCACATAAAACAGGTGAATATGGCAGGCAGAAAAGATATGTCAGATAAAATCGAAAAAGAAACAGAAATTAAAACAGATATTAAAAAGAATATAGAAAACGAAACAGAAAACAAAACAAAGAATAGTGCTGGCAAAAAGGATCTGCTGAACGGCCCGGTCGCTTCGACGCTGCTGGCTTTTTCGCTTCCGTTCATGCTCAGTACCCTGCTGCAGACGCTGTATTCCACGACGGACACGATTGTGGTGGGGCAGTATCTGGGGCAGAATGGCCTTTCGGCCGTGTCAAACGGCAGCCAGCTGATGCAGATGCTGTATATGATCTGCATCGGATTTTCCACGGCCGGGCAGATCCTGATCGCCCAGGCAAGCGGGAGCGGGGATGAAGGGAAAATTCAGCGCGTAGTGGATGTCCTTCTTGTGATGGAGGTGGTGCTGTCAGTGCTGTTCGGTATCATCTGTGTGGCCGGAAGCGGTTGGATGCTGGACGTGCTCGCGATACCGGAGGAGGCCAGGGAGCAGGCGCAGTATTATATTGTGATCTGCGGTGCCGGCATGATTTTTACCGGCCTGTATAATATGTTCAGCGCTGTGCTGCGGGGCGTGGGAGACAGCCTGCATCCGTTTCTTTTTGTGCTGATCGCGTCGCTGGCGAATGTCGTGTTGGATATTGTTTTCATCGTCTGCCTGGACTGGAATGTAGCCGGCGCGGCGCTGGCTACGGTGATCGGGCAGATTATCAGCGTGGTTTTCAGCATCTGGTATATGAACCGCCACAGAGAAAGCTTCCCCTTTTCTATCCGTGTGAAAAATCTTCTGCTTGACGCAGAAACGGCCGTTAAGATCGTGAAGCTGGGGATTCCGTCGGCCATCCAGAGCGCGGCGATTCAGTTCAGCTTCCTGTTTGTAAGCTATATGGTCAATTCCCTCGGCGTCACGGTGAGCGCTGCTTTCGGCGTACTTCAGAAGCTCCGCAATATCCCGGCGATCCTGACGCAGGGGCTGAACCTGGCGGCAAATCCGATGATTGGCCAGAATCTGGGCGCACATCGCACGGACCGTGTCAATCAGACTGTAAAAAGCACGCTGTGGTATTCCACGGTGGTCAATATTGCCTTTGGCATCGTTTTCTTCGCTTTTCCGGTGATGAGCTTCCGCATGTTTACCCAGGATGAGGCGGTGCTGGGGTATGCGTCCGTATGTATTTTTTCTCTGCTGGTCGAGCTGCCTGCCAGGTTTGTCATGCCCGGCTGCAATGCCCTGGTCAGCGCGCAGGGATTTGTAAAATTCAGCATGATTGTGGCGTTTGTGGATGCCTTTATCGGCCGTGTCCTGTTTTGCTGGCTGTTCGGCGTCTTCCTCGGCTGGGGCGCGGCGGGATTTTTCTATGGATACAGCCTGGGTACCTACATGACCGCGATTCCGGTGTTTGTCTATTACATAACGGGGCTCTGGAAAAAACGGACTGCACTTCTTTAAAGGAGGAAAGCAAAAATGCCATTCACAATTGTACGGCAGGACATTACGAAAATGAGTGTGGACGCAATCGTAAACGCGGCGAATACGGATCTGCGGCAGGGCGGCGGCGTCTGCGGCGCGATTTTTTCTGCTGCGGGAGCGCAGAAAATGCAGGAAGCCTGCGACCAGCTTGCTCCGATCCCGACCGGAGGCGCTGCGATTACGTCAGGATTTCAACTTCCTGCGAAATATGTGATTCACGCGGTTGGTCCTGTATATCGGTATTGGGATCCGTCCGGCAGCGAGACGGAGCTGCGGAGCGCGTATCTGGAAGCGTTGGCACTTGCCGGAAAGAATGGCTGTGAAAGCATCGCGTTTCCGCTGATTTCCAGTGGCATATACGGCTATCCGAAAAAGGAAGCGCTCGAAGTAGCCAAAACAGCGATTCTGGACTATCTGCAGGGGCATGAGATGGACGTCTACCTCGCGGTCTTTGATCCGAGGGCATTTTCCCTTAGTGAGGAGCTGATGGGTTCCGTCCGCGCCTATATTGACGAGCATTACGTAAACACGCGGTTGGATCAGGAAGGGCGCAGCAGAAGACTCCTCGAAACGGAAAAGAGAGTGATGCGACGAGCGGCAGCGCCGGGGATGCAGGAATTATCGGACACGGCAGCACCGGGGATGGCAGAGTCATCGGGCACGGCAGCGCCGGGGATGGCAGAGTCATCGGGCACGGCAGTGCCGGGGATGCCGGAGATGTCTTACGCGCCTGAATCTGGCATGCCGGAAACCTGTGCTTCTGCAAGAACGGCTTTTCAAAAACCGGCGTCATCACAATCAGCTTTTCAAAAACCAGCCTCCCCAAAATCTGCTTCTCAAAAACCGGTTTCCCCAAAATCTACCGTATCGGAGGCATCCGATACGGAGCAGGCAGCCGGGAAATCCTCCAGGCCGGACAAGGCTTCCAGACGTGGAAAAATTCCTTTGGCGAATATCTTCCCGAGGCGGGGAAAGAACGTCCCGATGAAAGATGACGCCTGTGAATGGGCGGAACAAGAGACTCGAGGGGAGGAATCCAAGACCCGAGGTGTAAAACCGCTGCCAGATGGTTCTTATTGGGTTGATGAGCCGTTGGCGCCCTATGGTTCTTCTTTGGCGGCCGGACAATTGGCACCCGGCAGCGCCCCTTCGGCCGATGGGCTGACAACATTCGGAAGCACTCCTTCGGCAGGTGGGCAGATAACATCCGGCAGCACCGGGGAAGAAGAGTCGATAGCAGAAGCGCATGATTCCTGTCCGGCGCCCGCAGGGCTGGACGCGCTCATGGAGCACCTGGACGAGCCGTTCTCCGATACGCTTCTGCGCATGATTGACCAGAAGGGCAAGACGGATGTGGAGGTTTATAAAAAAGCAAACATTGACCGGAGGCTGTTTTCCAAGATCCGGAGCGGCAAAGGTTATACGCCCAAAAAGCCGACAATACTGGCTCTCGCGGTCGCGCTTGAATTGACACTCGATCAGACAGACGACCTGCTGGAGCGCGCCGGATATGCCCTTTCGCACGCGAGCAAGTTCGATGTGATCGTGGAATACTTCATTCTCACCGGCCAATACGACATTTTCGTGATCAATGAGGTGTTGTTCCAATATGACCAACCGCTGCTGGGATCCTGTGCTTAGGCACTTACAAACGATTTTTTGCGCAAAATGGCAAAATTTCGATTCCGGTTTATCCGGGTTAGGAATGCAGTGCCGGCAGCTGACTGCCGCATTTCGCAGGCGTATTGCATTTTGCAGTAACGGTACATTTTGCGGATGCGGTATTGCGCAAGAAAAGTAAATATAGTTGTCGCTTTGCAAGCGACCGATCCCCTTCTTTTTTCTGATATTCTCTGAACATCACAGAAGAGATACACGCGTACAGAAAAAGGAGGGCAGTTTATTATGAAGAAAGATCTCACAGAACTGGTATTTATCCTCGACAAAAGCGGTTCCATGAGCGGCCTTGAAAAGGACACGATCGGCGGATTTAACTCTATGCTGAAAAAGCAGAAGGCTCTTGACGGGGAGTGCCGCATTACAACCGTGCTGTTTGACAACCGCTATCAGCTGTTGCACGACCGAATTGACCTTCGCGCGGTCAGCCCCATGACAGAAAGAGAGTATTATGTGGGTGGTTCGACCGCGCTGCTCGACGCGATCGGCCGCACGATCCAGAAGCTGGTCACCGTCCAGAGAAACACGGCGGAGGAATACCGCGCCGACAAGGTTTTGTTTGTCATCATCACAGACGGGGAGGAAAACTCCAGCCGCGAATATTGCCTGTCAAAGGTCCGCCAGATGATCGAGCACGAAAAAGAAAAATACGGTTGGGAGTTCCTTTTCCTCGGCGCAAACATGGACGCAGTCACCACGGCCGGCCGCTTTGGCATCAGCCCGGACCGGGCGATGGACTACATGCCGGACGCGCGGGGGACCGAGCTGAATTTCAGAGCTGTAGCGCGGGCGACCGCTCAGTACCGGTGCAGCGGCGCAATGTCTGATGACTGCTTTGACGAGATTCGCGAGGATGTGAAGAAACGCAGGAAGAAGAAATAGAGTACTGCTGTTCGGACGTTCCAAACAGCAGGCCGCAGACCGCCTGCTGCGCAGGCTATATGCCGCTGCGCGTCATATGTCTGTGGCTGATGGGCGTTTCGCCCATCCCAAAATGAAAGAACCAGTCTTAGGCAGATAAATCTGCCAAGCCTGTTTCTTTCATTTTGCTGCTGTTCGGAACTGATTTCAAAAAGTAATTGCAAAAGGGGCGCGGGGTTGTTATATTATAGCGGATGGTAAAAATAACTGCCATTCGCTTTTTCCATGTTTACTACTATGATGCAGAGGCGAGACTGGAGCTTGTTTGCTGCAGAGGATTTTCGCCCCGCATCATCAAATCATAAAAGAAAGGTCGAAAAGGATGGCTGGAAAACGGGAAAATTATATTACCTGGGATGAGTATTTCATGGCGGTAGCCAAGCTGGCGGGCATGCGATCAAAGGATCCGAATTCTCAGGTGGGGACCTGCATTGTCAGTTCGGGCAACAAGATTCTGTCGATGGGCTACAATGGCTTTCCCATGGGCTGCTCAGACGATGAATTTCCCTGGGAGCGCGAGGGGGAGGAGACGGACACGAAGTATCCTTATGTGGTACACAGCGAGCTGAACGCGATTCTCAACTACCGCGGCGGCAGCCTCGAGGGGGCAAAATTATACGTTTCTCTTTTTCCCTGCAATGAGTGCGCCAAGGCGATTATCCAGGCCGGGATTAAAACGGTGGTCTATGACGACGACAAATACGAGGGTACCGCGTCTGTCCTGACATCCAGGCGTATGATGGACGCCGCCGGAGTGCGCTACTATCGCTATAAACGAAGCGGGAGAGAGCTGAAGATTATGGTATAGAATATTTTGGTTTTGCAGTTTGACGTATCATAAACGGATCAAAAAAAGAAAACAGGAAAAATTTGAGGATTTTATGAAACTGAACTGAAACTGAACACATGAGAAATTTTTGAGGATTTTACGCAACTGATCACATGAGAAAATTTTGAGGAGGATTTTATTTTTTATGAAATTTATCAATATGTTCCGCGAGGGAGACAAGGTAAACGACATTTATCTTTGTAAATACAAACAGTCAGCGACTGCGAAAAACGGCAGGGTCTATGAGAACGTGGTTTTGCAGGATAAGACCGGGACGATCGACGCGAAAATCTGGGAGCCGGATTCGTCGGGCATCGAGGATTTTGAAGTGCTGGATTACGTGCATGTAAACGCCGACATCACGAATTTCCAGGGTACCTTGCAGATGAACATCCGCCGCGTCCGCCGTGCTGAAGCATCCGAGTACACGCCGGAGGATTATCTGCCGGTCAGCGAGAAAAACATTGACGAGATGTATGAGGAGCTGCTGGGTTACGTGCGGCAGGTCGAGAACCCCTACCTTCAGAAGCTGCTCCAGATGTACTTTGTGGACAACGAGGCCTTCATCGTGGCATTCAAAAATCATTCGGCGGCCAAAACCGTCCACCACAGCTTTGTCGGCGGTCTGCTCGAACACACGCTTGGAGTCGTAAAGCTCTGCGATTTTTACACAAAACAATATCCTTTTCTGAAAAAAGATCTGCTGATTACGGCTGCCATGTTCCACGACGTGGGCAAGCTCAAAGAAATCTCCAACTTTCCGGAAAACGATTACACCGATGACGGCCAGCTGCTTGGACACATCGTCATGGGCTCCGAGCTGGTAGGCTTCGGCTGCCGCCACATCAAAGGCTTCCCCAAAAAGCTGATGAGCGAGCTGCAGCACTGCATCCTGGCCCATCACGGCCAGCTCGAATACGGCTCCCCCAAAAAACCGGCACTCGCCGAGGCTCTGGCCCTCAACTACGCCGACGACACCGACGCCAAGCTCGAGACCATGCGCGAGATCATGAAAAACGCCGGCGAAAACCCCGAGTGGCTCGGCTACAACCGGCTTTTCGAGTCCAATCTGAGAAAGACATCGGAATACTGATATTCGCCTGTTCGATCTGGTGCCTTCATGGGAATGGTCAGCTGCAGTGTGAAAATAGTATCCGGAAAACTACGCTGACTATAGAAGAACAGAAAAACTGCGCAGACTGGAGAAGATCAGAAAAACTG
>JAJQBS010000015.1:29232-35335 GCA_021203145.1 Lachnospiraceae bacterium
GAAGAACAGAAAAACTGCGCAGACTGGAGAAGATCAGAAAAACTGTGCTGGCCAGAAAAGATGTGTTGTGTATATGGTATATATGAAGAAAGATGACATTTTGACAGTAAAAATCGAGGATTTCAGCAGCGAAGGACTTGGAGTCGGCTATCCGGTGAGTGAGGCTTCCATGCAAGGTGGAGAAGGCCCAAACCCAGTTTTGTTTGTCAAGGATACTGTGATCGGGGATGTAGCAGAGGTGAAGGTCATGAAAATGAAAAAGACCTACGGCTACGCCCGCCTGCTGCGCGTACTCACACCCAGTCCCGACCGGATCACGGCACCCTGCCCGGTCGCCCGCCCATGCGGCGGCTGCCAGATTCAGGAAATGAAATACGAGGCTCAGCTTCGTTTCAAAGAACAAAAAGTGCGTAACAACCTGCAGCGCATCGGCGGATTTGCCGATCCCCCCATGGAACCGGTCATAGGGATGGAGAGCCACGCCATTGAAGGTTGTGCTTCGCACAATGGGCGTGGTACCGTTCTCGATTCACTTCGTGAATCGGAACATTGCCTTCGTCCCGCATCCAAATACGATGCGGGGTATATAATGGCTAATCCCTTTCATTACCGAAACAAAGCACAATATCCCGTCGGAAGGGACAAAAACGGCAAGCTCATCGCCGGATTCTACGCCGGCCGCACCCACACCGTCATCGACTGCCGCGACTGTCTGCTCGGCGCGAAAGTCAACAAGACCATTCTCGATACCATTCTAAATCACATGGAAACCTACGGAATCGAGCCATACGATGAGACGACCGGAAAAGGACTCGTGCGGCATGTGATGATACGGGTGAGTAAAGAAATGCTGAGTGACGGCGCAGAGCATTCCTCCGGCCAGATCATGGTCTGCATCGTGATAAACGGAACATCCCTGCCGAAGAGCGACCGCCTGGTTCAGGCGCTTCGCGCCATCTCCGGCATAACCAGCATCACGCTGAACATCAACCGCGAGCGCACCAATGTCATCATGGGCAGACAGGTGAAGCTGCTCTGGGGGAAAGAATACATAGAAGATCAGATCGGAGGAATCCGTTTCCGCATCTCTCCACTTTCCTTCTATCAGGTCAATCCCCGCCAGACCGAAAAGCTCTACGCCAAAGCCCTCGAATACGCGGGTCTGACCGGACAGGAAACCGTGTGGGATCTCTACTGCGGAATCGGCACCATCTTCCTGTTTCTCGCGCAGAAAGCACGCGTTGTGTACGGCGTCGAAATCGTACCGGACGCCATCCGCGACGCACGCCGAAACGCACAGCTGAACGGTATCACAAACGCGGAATTTTTCGTCGGTAAAGCCGAAGAAGTCCTGCCTGAGAAATACGAAAAGGAAGGAATCCACGCGAACGTCATCGTTATCGATCCGCCCCGCAAGGGCTGCGAAACAAGTGTGCTCGATACCATGCTCAAAATCCGACCGGAAAGAATTGTTTACGTGAGCTGTGATTCTGCGACACTTGCGCGGGATCTGAAATATCTGTGCGCGGGTGGGTATGAGTTGAAAAGGGTCTGTCCGACGGAGATGTTCGCAAACAGCGTTCACGTTGAGACGGTTTGTCTTCTTCACAAACCATTTTAGACCCGTTTTACAGCTCACAGTTCTATGTAAACCTTATGATAGATATGAATGATTACTATCGGATTGTGGGTCAAAAACATTAAAAACTGAATAAAGAGATTTTATAGGAAGCTGTCAGTATGTGTTTTTTCTTACTGGCAGCTTTTTCTTTCTGGAAAATCGGCTCTGGAAGCGTTTGGCAAATGATTGATTGATTGCTGAGCGCTTTTTTTATGCACACAGGCGAGTATGGAAATTTTTGGCCCGTGTCTAATCCGCCTGGTGCAGCGGATAGGAGAAAAGACGTTCCCCTATCCGATTTCAGGAAGAAAGTGAAGAGGGGTAACTGTAGTTGGGTGTCTGTAATGGATACCTTTTTCATAAAGAGCAGGAGGACATTTATGCTTACACATTTTATTGCTTTTTGCGCAGGCGGTTTTTTCGGAGTTGTTGTGATGTGCATGTGCTTTGCGGCAGGCGAAGAAGACCGCAGAATGGGCTGTTACGATGAAAAGGGGGGAAAGGACAAGTGAATACACAGATTATTGCGTTGTGTAATCAGAAAGGTGGAGTCGGCAAAACGACTACCTGTGTAAATCTGGGTGTGGGGTTGGTACAGGAAGGGAAGAAGGTTCTGATTATTGATTTTGACCCGCAGGCCAGCGCGACAATCAGTCTGGGGATTCCGCAACCGGATCAGCTTCCGGTGACGATATCGACTATGCTAGGGAAGGTTTTGACCGATAAGCCAATCAGTCAGGGCGAAGGAATTTTACATCATCCAGAAGGAGTCGATTTCATGCCGGCGGATATTCAGCTTTCCGGCATGGAGGTATCGCTCGTCAATATGATAAGCAGGGAAACGGTATTAAAGCAGTACCTTGAAACTGTAAAGAATCAGTACACGCATATTCTGATTGACTGCCAGCCTTCGCTGGGAATGCTTACCGTCAATGCTTTGGCGGCTGCAAACCGGATTATCGTACCTGTCCAGGCTGAATACCTTCCGGCAAAGGGACTGGAGCAGCTTTTGCAAACGGTAGGAAAGGTCAGACGGCAGATAAATCCGAAGCTCCAGATAGATGGAATATTGCTTGCGATGGTGGATAAGCGAACAAATTTTGCAAGGGAGACGGCTTCGCTTGTAAGAGACACCTACGGAAAGATCAATGTATTCCAGACGGAAATTCCTTTTTCTGTGAGGGCGAAAGAAGCAAGTGTTTCGGGAAAAAGTATTTTTTTACATGATCCAAAGGGGAAAGTGGCAGCCGCATACAGAGAATTAACGAAAGAGGTGGTAAATCTTGAAAAGCAGCGCGAAAGACATAAAACTTGCGTCCGTTGACGATCTGTTTAAAACAGACGAGAGCCGGGCGGATGATGAAAGGGAGCGAGTGCAGGAGATTGCGATATCGGAATTGCATCCTTTTAAGAATCACCCATTTAAAGTCCTGGATGATGAAAAAATGATGGAGACAGTTGAGAGTGTGCAGCAGTATGGCGTTCTGGTTCCGATTATAGCCAGACCTTCGCCGGAGGGAGGATATGAAATTGTATCCGGACATCGTCGGCACAGAGCCTGTGAATTGGCAGGGAAAGAGACAATGCCGGTGATTGTACGGGAATTGGATGATGATGAAGCAGTTTTGCTGATGGTTGACAGTAATCTGCAAAGAGAGAGCATACTGCCGAGCGAGAGGGCATTTGCTTTGAAAATGAAACTGGAGGCTATGAAACATCAGGGGGCGCGTAGTGATTTAACTTCCGCCCAAGTTGGGCGGAAGTTGGACGGGAGAGAATCCAGGGAGATTCTTGCTGAACAGGTCGGGCAAAGTCGTAATCAGGTTTCGAGATACATCCATCTCACAGAACTGATTCCTCCGCTCCTGGAAATGGTGGATGAAAAGAAAATCGCTTTCAATCCTGCATATGAGCTTTCTTTCTTAAAGCCGGAAGAGCAGCAGATGTTGATTGATACGATGGAATATGAGCAGGCTACACCATCGCTTTCTCAGGCGCAGCGTCTGAAGCAGTTTAGTCAGGATGGGCGCTTAACGGAAGATTCCATGCTTGCGATTATGTCAGAGGAAAAGAAGCCGGTTCAGGATCGGGTAATGTTTACGTCGGATGTTCTCAGACAGTATTTTCCAAAGGACTATACGCCGAAGAGAATGGAAGAGACGATTATCAAATTATTGGAGCAATGGAAGCAGAGACGGCAGCAGCAACAACAGCAACAGCAGAAACACCATAATCTGCGATGAAAGCAGGAAACAGATTTTTACAGGAAAACGGAAAGCCTGGAGCGGCAGACAGAGGAATCCGTAGCAGAATCGGAAACGGTAGAGACGGCTAAAACAATTCGTGTGACTGGGACAGGAGAATCTGCGAAAAACGATGTATCTGTCAATGAGGCCGCAGATACGGAATCGGCAGTAAATCAAAGCGACGAAGAAAATGCTGGCGGTTCAGGGTTTGATACGGAGAGTGAAAATGAGACTGAGGACTGGCAAGAAACAATCTTTGGAGACTCGGAGAATACCATTCTGCAGTCGATTCGTGTTTCCGGACTGACAGAGACGCAAAAAGAAAAATCTGGATTTCGAGAATCCGACTTTCTTACTGTGCTCTCTTCTTTTTTGACAGAAAATGAATTGATCGGAGTGAACGAGGTGGTCTTTGAAAATGAGATTTCCTGTTCATCGGAGAATGCCTGTGTTTTCACCGCAAGTCTGGATGATTATGAAAATAGTCTGATCGTCATCATGTATCCAGATTATCCGGGGCAGTATATTCTGATCCTTCAGGATCTGCAGGAGTACGCGGAGGGAACGAATGAGGATACGGAATCAATGACGCAGACGGAATCCACTGCCGATGAACAAGCCCGGGATGCGGTAGAAGTTCAGAGTGGGCAGACGCTTGCTGAAACGGAGCGGAGCTACGATGCCACAACGCTTTCCGTCACTGGGATTCCGGCAACGCTGGCGAATTATCTCTCGAACCGCTATGAGCTGCAATATACGCTCTACGATTACCTCTATCGAAATGGGTACAGTAATGTCACTGCCGCAGAGGTTACTTCGTATGAGATTGACGCGGATACGCGGACAGCGACCATATACTTTACCTTGTCTGATGGAAGCAGCCTGACCGGCACTTACAGCCTGGACGAGAATTCCTATTCCTACCAGTAGAAGATGAAAGATTCTGATTGCAGTCTTGTGAAAAACTGCTATAATAAAGGTGTCACAGATAATCAGGAGAAAGGCTTTATGAGAAGAGAGAGCACGAAAGTTGATGTAAGGCTGAAGGACTTCTGGCGTGATAATAACCGTTTTGCAGATCTTTTCAATGCAGTCCTGTTTGAAGGGCAGGAGATCCTGAAACCGGACGCGCTGGAGGAAGCGGATACGGATGTGTCTGGCATCATTCAGCTAAAACAGTACCAGGAATCGCTGGTGCGTGCGCGGGATGTGGTTAAGAAGACTGCATATGGTGCGGATTTTGTAATCTGGGGAATTGAGAACCAGCAGCATATTCATTATGCATCCCCGCTTCGGACACTCTTGTATGATGGCATGGGATATCTAAAAGAATACAATGAGATCACCAGACAGCGCAAGGAGGATTCCGGACCGAAAACAAAAGATGAGTTTCTTTCAAAAATGCGTAAAGAGGACAGACTTCACCCGATTTTTTCAATTACCGTGTATTACGGGGAAAAAGAATGGGACGGACCGCTCTGCCTGAAAGATATGATTGTCGATATGCCGGAGCCGATGGCGAGACTCTTTTCGGATTATAAGATGAATCTTGTTCAGGTCCGTGACAGCGGCAAATATACTTTTAATAACGAGGATGTCAAAACTGTATTTGATATTTCCAGGAAGTTTTTCGAGGGGAACGTAAATGAAGTAAAAGAAACCTATAAAGATAAGGAGCTTCAACCTGAGATAGTTGCGGTGATTGGAAAAATCACAGAATCATCGTTTCTTATGCAGAAAGGTAAGCGTGGAAGGAGGTCGATAAATATGTGTACCGCTTTGGAACAATTAGAAAATGATGCGGTCGAGCGCAGAGACAGAGAATTAATCATGAAATGGTCGGCTGCTGGATATGGAGCTTCGGAGATAGCGAACCTTCTTGGACTTCCAGAAGAAAAAGTACGTAAGGTGCAGGCTGGGAAATAGTTTTCCAGTCAAAAAGAACATATGAAATCAAAAACCGTCTTGTTTTTACAGGGCGGTTTTTTGTTGGAAATTTTGCATGGAGAAGATGTGGACATTTGGAAAAGGTGAAGCTGATGGAGAGAGTGATCAGCGTTGGCGAAAAAGGTGCTCAGGTGACGGATGGAGATTATTCAGAAGCCTTGTATCGCCTGCAGGCAGTGGTGGTTTTGGAAAAATTGCTTGGAGAGAAAATTCCGGGAAATCATTTTGAAGCGGGCAGGATTGTTTGTGGGAGAAAAAGACAGAAACAGATTGAGAAGAAACTGTTGAG
>JAJQBS010000056.1:0-32596 GCA_021203145.1 Lachnospiraceae bacterium
CGATAAAATCTACGTTTTTTCAATTTTAAAATTTCTTCATGAAACAACCCTGTTAAAAAGTTTCGGAATAATAGAACTGTAACAATTGAGCAGCGGAGAACATTCTTCGATGCAAATAATCAAAACCAGGAGGTATATTCAAATGGCTAAAAACACGACAGAAAACACAACGTCGAACACGGAGAGAGAGCAGAACTGCTCCAAAAACACAAATCAGCAGAATAAAGCGAACAATTCCTCAAAAAACAGCAGTTCGAACAGCACGTCCGAGAGGAACAGTTACCAGGACGAGTCCAACTGCGATAAGGACTGCACGACCAGATACGAATAAGAGCCGGCTTCCGAAAGCCGGCACAAGACAATCAGGCGGGGCGGAAAACAGGCCGCCCCGCCTGCTATTCCTCCAGAATAAACTTATGTATGATCTCGGCCGCGCCGTCATGGTTATTGTCTGCAGCCGTTATATAATCTCCATGGGAGGCGACGCCGGGAAAGGCGTTGCACATCACCGCCCCGATATGGGCAGCTTCGATCATATCGATATCGTTTGGCGCGTCTCCGGCCGCCACCGAATTCTCGATCGGGATCCCGAGGTGGCTGCACAGCCATCGCACCGCTCCTCCCTTCGTGACCCCATCCGGAACAATCTCCAGATAGGCATCGTTGGAAAAATAGCAGTCCAGAATCCCCTTGTATTCGCGCAGCAGCTTCGCTTGGAATCCCTCTATCACATTCCGGCGTTCGTTCTCTATCGCGAGCAGCTTGCACGGCTCTTCTTCGAGCGCGTCAGCTGCGGAAGGGACAATCCGAAAGCACTGGAGGGTACGCGCAGCATAATCATGGAGCTCCGGACGCTCCTCCTCAGAGATCACCTCTGTCCTCGAAAAGGTCTGAATATAGATTCCCAACCTGTGAGCCTCCTCAAACAGGGGCTTCACCAGATCCATCGGCACCGTCCTTCTGTAGACAGACGCCTGGCGGAAACAATCGTAGATCTCGCCGCCATTGAACGCGATCACATAGCAGTCCTTCCTCATAAGCCCGAGACGCCCGGCCATGATCAGCGCGCTCACAAGCGGACGCCCGGTAGTGACAACCACCCGGTGCCCTTCCCGCAGCGCCTGGTCAACCGCCTTCTGATTGCCCGGCGTAATCTCCTTCCGGTCATTTAAAAGCGTCCCGTCCAGATCTGTAAAAAATATTTTTTTGCCCGACCCGCAAACCGGCTCCTGTACACTCATGTCATATCACCGAACGGGGTTACCCCTCTGTAGCGTCCTCATCGCTGCTGCCGTAGATGAACTCATGTAAGATCTCAAGCGTCTCCTCCCAGTCAGGCACAAGTACATCCTGCCCATTTACATAAATCGTGCTGTACATGCCGTCATATGGAACTCTGCTCGACTCAAAAGTATACTCAAGCATTTCCGGCAGCTCCGTTACCATGCTCCAGATCTCCGTCTCAGAAATATTGGTCGTGACATACTCCAGGATGGACGTCATCGCGGCAGTCATCTCGGCCAGCGACATCTGTTTCACTTCCTCCATGAGCTGCGTAAGGACATAGCGCTGGCGCTCGGTCCTCTCAAAATCAGAATTGCCTACATAACGGTTGCGCGCGTAAGCCACTGCCTGCACGCCGTCCGCATAGATTGTCCCGCCCTCGGTGGGGAAATAGTGCTCTGTCGGGTCAATGTCCATCAGACGTTCACACATATCCAGAATATAGCCGTTCGCCACTTCCGCCTCCTCAGCGGTAACATCCAGCCAGACGCCGCCTATAATATCTATGATATCAACCAAATCCCAGAAATCCACCGCCGCATAACGATCAACCTCAATCTTGTAGGTCTCGGTAACAGTCTCACACAGCAGCGGTCCCGCCCCATAGGCGTAGGCCGCGTTCAGCTTTTTATAGCCGACTCCCGGAATATTCACATACGTATCGCGCATCAGAGATACCATGGTGACCCGGTTGTCCGCCTTATTTATGGAGACAAGAATCATGCAGTCCGAATTGCCGTTCCAGGTCCTCTCCTGCCTGTCGACACCAATCAGAAGAACATTATATACATCTTCATCCGAAACAACACTTTTGGAAGTGTCCATCGCCTCCTGGATGGCGGCCAGCTCCTCGTCGCTCACCAGATCACCGGTACGCTCGTCCGTCTCCTCCTCCGCTTCCTCCGGTATTGTTTCTTCCACCACAACCGTATCGTCAGAAACGTAATTCACACTGCTGTACAGATCGTGGCCTACCTTATAAATGATGCCGCCGCTGATAAGTATTACGCCCAAAATGACACAAAGACTGATTAAAAAGGCTTTTTTCAGATTTATTCCGTGTTCTCCTGATTTTAAATTTACATGCTGCTGTTTCTTTTTTTGAGAGAAAACTATAACGAAAAACGAAAAAGCTTCCCGTTCAACGGGAAGCTTTTTATGCGGAGGATGGGACTTGAACCCACACGATATTGCTACCACAGGCACCTGAAGCCTGCGCGTCTGCCAATTCCGCCACCTCCGCGGTTTGATTGGTGAGCTGTCCAACTCACGATGGTTATAGTACTATATCGTTTTCAAAATGTCAAGTGGTTTTTCTATATTTTCAGCAAATTATTTTTCACGAAATTCTTTCCGAAGTTCGGATAATTTTGCAAAAATCATCTTGACTTATGATGCATGGTTTGATATAATACTTTTTGTTCGCGGAAGTGTCGGAACTGGCAGACGAGCAAGACTAAGGATCTTGTGAGCATCGCGCTCGTGTGGGTTCAAGTCCCATCTTCCGCACAGATATTTAAGGCAGCTGTCAAAGGAATGGCAGCTGCCTTTTTTACTTGAAAACAAAGGGGTTTTTGAGAGAATCTGATCTTTAGAATGTCGTCAATTCTCTTCTCATTTTTGCATTGTCCAAGACGACTGATTCGGAATTTGACATCAGCGCTGACATCAACGCTAAACGAATTCTTTCATAAATATGAAATCAGCCTTAGGATTGGTCTGCCTGCTATTGGCTTCCTTTATTCCAGATCTTCAATCGTAAGACATTTTAATTCTCTATATTGGCGTAGCTGTCTATCATTCGTCAGAAACAGATCACAGTCGGACATACTGGCGGCCGCCAGCTGCAGTGCATCCATCGCTTTGAAGTGCTGATAATCCGCACGAATCTTTGCTGCCTTTCTTGCTACAGGCATACTAATTTCCAATACATCAACATCCAACGCATGAATCAACTGCTCAAAGGTTTCAACATATATCGGAAGATTATTCCTGTATGGATACACCATATATTCCTCAACGGTAATGACTGACGTGACAAGTTGAATTCCTTTGTCGCTGCTATCTATGAAAAAGTTTTTCATCTTATCAAAATACCGGGGATTATTTTCATCTTTCTCAATAAAATATATGAATGGTGCGGTATCTATAAACACTTTTCTATAATCTATCATACTCCCGCATCTCCTTCATATATTCATCAACATGCTCTCCTCTCTCACTCGGCACGACAAAGCTATTCCAATCAATATTTTTCTTCTTCCTCTTCGTGTAGGGGTAATCTAACAGCGTAACTACTACCTCTGCTCCTTCATAAGCTTTCATGTCTTCATCTTCTATAACAACTGTATTTCCACGAATATATCCTTTCACTGCTGCTAACATAAATTCACCTCTTTCTCGTTGCAAGTATTGAATTGCAACCATTCATCATCTATCTACTTTGTATTATAACATTCAGCTATCCTTTTGCAAGTGAATTATTCAGCGTTTTGCTTTCCTTCAAAGATATAACAAAAACCCTATGCCCTCATACTGATCCATATGCTTCCATCTTATCATCATTGCCAGCCACAACGCGGTATAGCACAGAATAATTCCCTGTAAAGTTCCACTCCTCCGGCTCCATATAACCTGTCTGAGTCTCCTCCTCATCAATTGACAGTTCTCCTGTCGTGATGAACGTTCCAAAAAAGTTTACCAGTATCGCCGGTCTGTAGCGACACGGCATCCCATCGCTGTCACAGTCTGCAAGCTCCCAGAAGTGATAATCTTCCGAAACGCTGTCCCTGTCAATCCTCGCATCCGAAAAATAACCCTGTACACCTTTTATCTCCATAGGCGTCCATTTCTCTTTCCTTACCCCAATAGGTATACTCATTCCCTGTGTCCTCCACCGGCAGCCGCCCGGTCTTCTCTTCCCACAGCTGGATGACAGACCGGTACGGGTTCTGCCGCATGACAACAGAAGCATCGGAACCGCCAATGCCGCGTCGGCGAAGCTCCAGCCACTGTTCCGGCTCAAATCCCTTGTAGAAATCGTATTCTGTCTCATATTCACTCTCCATTCTTCGCATATAAACCATTCCCATAGCGTCCTGATTCCCTCTGTAAAGGCTTCTTTACTGCACCGTTCCCCATCATGGCATCTGAATGTAAGCCACCAGCAATACCATCAATAATCCGGCGGAAAGCACTTGCCTTATAAATTCCACCTTATAATCTCACCTCTTTCCCGGCACCTTAAATCTGCTCAATCACAGATGCGGCGTCATCAAGATAATTAAAAGCTTCCTCTAACATCTCCACATACCCCTGCATTTCTTCTCCGCGCTCACCATTCTGGAACTGTTCCGGCAGGTTATCATAAGCATCCTCTTCCTCCGCTTTCACATCTTCCAAAATTCTCTTCGCACTGGAAACCTGCTCAAATGCTGTTTCCAATCTCTTCCGTTTGAGTTTATTCATCGTCTCCTCCTCTTCGGGACAATCATCTCTCCCAGACATCAGCGCGCAAAAAAAGGAGTACCCTCTCCGGAGGTTCTTTCTGAACTTTGGGTATGACTGCTTAATGGTTAAGCCGCCAGATAAACTCTCTGGCGGCTTAACTTATATCAAATCCATAAGGTTAAAATCATCGGTTTTGATCAGAAAAGCGAGTTTACATTTTTTTGTCAGATTGACAATCTTGGACCTGCCGTATACAATACGCTTGATGAGTTTAAATTTGTTGTTGTTCCCTTCAACAAACCCAGAACTCACATCCAGGGATATCGCGTTCTTGACCGGGGCGATATCCTTTTTTAATCCGTTGCGCCGGCCGCGTCCGGCTTTAGCCGGAAGAATTCCTTGCGCGGCCGTGTGCATAAAATCAGGGGAGCAAATGCTCCCCTCTCCCTGCCTGATTTGTCAATATTCCGGCTCGATCAGGCCGTATGTGCCGCCCTTCCTTTTATATACTACATTGACCTCCTCGGTCTCCACGTTGCGGAAGACGAAGAAGCTGTGCCCGAGGAGCTCCATCTGTACGCAGGCGTCCTCCGGATACATTGGTTTCATGCCAAAGTGTTTGGTCCGGATGATCTGCACCTCATCAAGTGGCTCTGACTCCTTTTCGATAAACTCCTGGCGGAAATTGCCGCCGCCCTGGTGGCGGTCGATAATCTTCTCTTTGTACTTGCGGAGCTGCCGCTCAATCACCTCTTCCACCAGGTCAATGGACACATACATGTCGTTGCTCACCTGCTCCGAGCGGATGATGTTGCCCCGCACCGGGATGGTTACCTCTATTTTCTGTCTTTCCTTTTCAACGCTCAATGTAACAATAATTTCTGTATCGGAGGTAAAATAACGCTCGAGCTTTCCAAGCTTGTCCTGTATGGCCATCCTCAGGCCGTCGGATACCTCAATATTTTTTCCGCTGATTCTAAACTTCATACTTCCCATCTCCTTTACTTGATGATATTGTCATTATAACACAACATTCATCTTTTTCAACAAAAATTTCAATATTTTCTAAATTTTCTAAATTTTTCGGAATCTTATTGGCTATTTTTCACAAATACCAAGGTTTTACGCATTTGAGCGGAAATGAATCCACGTCAGGAGCAAATCGAAAGATTTTCCAGGGAAAAGAAGTCGCGTCAGGAGCAGCCCGAAAGAGTTCCCACGGAGATGGATTCGCATCAGGAGCAGATCGAAAGGGCTTCCACAGAGACAGCGCCACTCCAGGAACAGCCCGAAAGGGCTTCCACAGAGATAGCGCCACTCCAGAAGCAGCCTGAAATGGTTCCCACCGAGATAGAGATAGCTGCGCGTCAGGAGCAGATCTTCAGGATCTCCCTGTAAGAAAGAGGGCCGCCAAACAGATCCAGGGCGCTTCCGACTGTCACATCCACAGCCTGTTTTCCAATTTCACCCAGCAGCAGCAGGTCCTCATAGGAGCCCACGCCGCCTGCGTAGGTCACTGGAAGCTTTCCCCAGCTGCCCAACAGTCTCACCACCTCCTGCTCGATTCCAGACGATTTTCCCTCTACGTCCGCCGCGTGCACCAGGAACTCATCGCAGTACGCCGCCAGTTCGTCCAGGGTCTGCTCTGTCAGCTTCACCTCCGTAAAGCTCTGCCAGCGGTCTGTCACGATATAATAATCATCCCCCTTTTTCCGGCAGCTCAGGTCCAGGACCAGATGCTCCCTTCCGACCGCGCCAAGAAGGCGTTCCAGATTGTCATACCGAATTTCTCCGCCCTGGAACACGAACGAGGTCACGATGACATGAGAAGCGCCCGCGTCAAGAAAAGCAGCCGCGTTTTCCGGATTGATGCCGCCGCCGACCTGCAGACCGTGAGGATAGGCCGCGAGCGCCAGCAGGGCCTGCCTCCGGGTCGCTTCATACCAGGGGGAAGACGTTGGATTGAGCATAATCACGTGTCCGCCGTACAGGGTGTCCCGCCGATACAGGCCGGCATAATAATCCGCGTCCTTCCCGGACACAAAATTTTCGCAGGCCTGGTCCTGTTCATCCCGCAGGCTGCCCCCGACGATCTGTTTTACTTTTCCATTATGTATGTCAATACAAGGCCTGAATCTCATAATTCCTCCGTTTTGTGAACTGCCCTGACCCGGATAAACCGGAACCAAAATTTTGCCATTTTGCGCAAAAATCATTTTTAGATTGCTTCAAAAAATGTCGCCAATAGCCAGACCGATGGGCTGACTATCCGACGACTTTTTTATTTTTTAATGTTCTGTCTCATTTCCGGTAAGGTCGTCCGCAGCATCTTCCACACCGTCAATGATCTCCTTCCCGGCGTCTCCTACACCGTCTACGACGTCATCGCCCGCGTCACCGAGATTGTCCGCGACAGAATCATCGGATTCCGTCGCTGATCTCCGATCCGTAGCATCGTTTACCAGGCTGTCGTCATCCGTCGTGGTGCCGTCATCTGTCGTGACGCCATCGTCCGTTGTAGTGCCGTCGTCGGTCGTGACGCCATCGTCCGTCGTAGTGCCGTCGTCGGTTGTGATACCATCGTCCGTCGTAAGGCCGTCGTCGGTGTCAGAATTGTCATCGCCACGATCCAGGTCGTCCGCATCCGTGCCGTCCAGGTCAAAATCATCGGTGTCCCGCTCCGCGTCGGTGTCGTTCCCGCTCAGGTCCGTCGTCTCCTGACCGGCGTCATTTTCGGAGTTGTCCCTGCCGCAGCCGGCCAGCAAAGCCACACAGCACACACATGCCAGCCCTAATACGTAATTCCTCCAGTGCTTCATCTGATCATTCTCCCTTCCATATTAGCAAACGCCACAAGTCCGTTTACTACCATATAGAATGTACATCGGGAGAATTTTTATTCCTGTTTCAGAAAAATAGCATACATAAAAGTAATGTTTTCCGGAATATACTGAAACAACTACCGCCGTATGGAGTATCAAATGAGTTCGAGCCCCAAAATCATGGTCTTTCGTCTGCGGGAAATTATTTACACGCTGATACTGGCTTTCCTCGTCATTTTTCTGGTTGTCTGCCTGATTCTGATGTTTGCGGGAAAAACAGGGAGCAGAACAGACACGGAGATCTCCGCGCAGACGCAGGGAGAAAGGGAAAGTACCGACGAAAGCGGCACGGAGGATACGGACTCTCTCGGAGCCGCCTATATTGCCGGAGTCTATACCTCTTCGATCACACTTGGGAGCGCCTCGGCCGACGTGCAGGTGACCGTAAGCTCCGACCGCATCAAAGCCATCGAGCTGGTGAATTTAAGTGAAACCGCCGCAGTTTCCTACCCGCTCGTATCCTCGTCCCTGGAGAATCTGGCAGAACAGATTCTTGAAAAACAAAAGCTGGAAGGAATTACCTGTGCGGCCACCAGCCGCTATACCTCCCAGCTTTTGCTGAACGCGATATCGAGTGCTCTTGCAAAAGCGGCCGGCACGGACAAATGAGCCTTCCCCCAGAGGCAGCTCTCGCCAATTCGATTCAGAGAACCCTTCTCGTGGCCGACGCAGACGAATGAGAATGAGCTTCACCGCGCCGCCAGCTTCTCTTCTTTTGTTTTTGAGAAGCATTCAAGTACCGGAATCAGAAGGAATGCGACGATCCCGCAGGTAAATCCGCCGTTATACAGGCAGAAGCCGCCGTGCAGCAGTGGGACGCTCATGACCAGCGTCGCGTGCAGCGCACCCGCAATAACGCCGCCCCAGAAGCCATATTTTCCGGAAACCGGCGCGAGCCCGCTCGCGAAGCACATGCCCACCAGGATTGCCTGCGTGGTCAGCGTCCAGTTCTGCGTGTCGGTCACGCCTCCTATGTACATAAAGAAAGGAAGAAACGATGCGACAGCATATCCGACCATGATCGGAAATACGGTGCGCGGCTGTGCTCCCTGCGCGCAGAACGCGTACATGCACATAATCGCGCCCATGGTCGCGCCGGTAAATTTTGCCCCGGTAAACACAAGCTGCCCGTCCGTCATCGTCATCCCCTGCACCACGTTATAATACAACAGGATGAAGAGACCGTAAAAGGCCATGTTTACCAGAGTCGCCGACATGCCGAACGCCGATGTGTAATCCGTCTTGTAGCCATCGCTCGCCCAGAGCTTTTTGTAAGAGCTCAGGCAGTCCTTATCCAGCAGCCGCGCCGCAATAAAGCAAAGCACAAAAACAGTGATAAAAAATACATTCACGAACAATCTGCAGCCGTCGCCCAGTTCTGTGTTCGTCGGAACCTCCACACCTGGAGAGCGGTACATCACGCAATAGACGAGGAAAGCCAGAAAACCGGCCGCCGGCCCGGCGCTGTACAGGTCATAGCCCTTGTGAAAATTCGGAGCGTGCGCGCACAAAGACGGCATCGTGCATCCGACTACAAGACCGAGCAATATTGCCAGAAGAACCCCGATCACGGTAAATCCTCTGGTCTCCAGGCCCGGATAGCGTACCATCAGCTCCATCGCGAACGGTGCCAGGGCTGTAGAAAACATCGCCATGTTGGCCACGCTCCCAAACGATACCTTTTTGATCCTGGAATACACCCACACGCCGAAGAAAAACGGCCAGATGCTGACAAAGGTCATTCCAAACGTGGCAAATCCCACATTCAGCCAGAAAGCGGCTACCGTCAGCCCGGTACACTTTGCCTTCGTAAAATAAAGAAGGCCGCAGCAGGCAAGGCCTACCATCCCCGTATTTAGGAATGCGCCGCCGAGTCCGCCCAGCACAAAGTAGTCCATCGTGAACTGGGACGGGCTGGAATTGATCGTGAGAAAGCCCGGGATCAGATTCCCGATATCACCGGCAAAAAGAGAGCCAATGAGGAACGCAACAGAAAAGCACAGCAGAATTTTCAAAATCAGTCCGCTGCTTTCTTGCTCTTTCAAATTCATTTTCAATCACTCACCTTATCATAAAAAACGATATCCGTCGATTTATAGCAAACGATGTAAGTCGTTTAAGCTTCCCTGTGCAGATACAGCGGTAAGCGGCAGGGTGACCGCCGTCCGCTGTCCTTTACGATATGAGCCGCACTATCGCACGTTCGGCACAGCGCGGCCCATTTTTCATTCCTGTGTTTCCTATATTACTGCCGGGGTCAAAAAGTCTGCATCAGAACAGACCGGAAATCTTTCCTGTCTCGTCAACATCGATGCGCTCCGCAGCCGGAACCTTCGGAAGGCCGGGCATGGTCATAATCTCGCCGGTCAGGGCTACGATAAAGCCTGCGCCTGCGGAGATCTTCAGATTCCGCACTGTGACCTCGAAATCCTTCGGCGCGCCGAGCTTGGTCGGGTCGTCGGTCAGGGAATACTGGGTCTTTGCCACGCAGATCGGGCAGTGGCCATAGCCCATATCCTCCAGCTGCTTCGCCTGCTTCTGCGCTTCTGCAGTCAGCACTGCGCACTTGCCGCCGTAGATTCTCTGGACGATCGTATTCAGCTTGTCCTCAATGCTGCCTTCCAGATCATAGCTGAAGGAGAAGTCGTTCGGCTCTTCTACAAGACGGATCACTTCCTCGGCAAGCTTGATGCCGCCTTCGCCGCCCTTTGCCCATACCTCGGACAGAGCCACGTTTACGCCCAGCTCACGGCACTTGTTCTCCACGAGATCCAGCTCCGCCTTCGTGTCGGTCGGGAATGCGTTGAGAGCAACCACACACGGAAGCTTGTAAACGTCCTTGATGTTGCTCACATGCTTCAGCAGGTTCGGAAGCCCCTTCTCCAGAGCTTCGAGGTTCTCCTGGCCCAGATCCGCCTTCGCGACGCCGCCGTTGCATTTCAGGGCGCGGACAGTCGCAACGATCACAACCGCGTTCGGATGCAGGCCTGCCATCCGGCATTTGATATCGAGGAACTTCTCAGCGCCAAGATCCGCGCCGAAGCCGGCTTCCGTGATCGTGTAATCCGCAAGCTTCAGAGCAATCTTTGTAGCGGTCACGGAGTTGCAGCCGTGGGCAATGTTTGCGAACGGGCCGCCGTGAACGATCGCCGGTACATGCTCCAGCGTCTGTACAAGGTTCGGCTTCAGGGCATCCTTCAGAAGGGCTGCCATAGCACCCTGCGCATGAAGGTCACCGGCCGTCACCGGCTTCTGCTCTGAAGGCTTGCCATAGGTATAACCAACGATAATTCTGGAGAGACGCTCCTTCAGGTCTGTGATGTCACTTGCCAGGCAGAGCACTGCCATGATCTCGGACGCTACCGTAATGTCATAGCCGTCTTCCCTCGGCACGCCGTTTGTCCTGCCGCCCAGTCCGTCTACCACAAAGCGAAGCTGGCGGTCGTTCATATCCACGCAGCGTCTCCAGGTGATCTTGCGCGGGTCAATGTTCAGCGCGTTGCCCTGATAAATATGGTTATCCAACATCGCAGCAAGCAGGTTGTTCGCCGCGCCGATCGCGTGGAAGTCGCCCGTGAAATGAAGGTTGATATCCTCCATCGGAACGACCTGCGCGTAGCCGCCGCCCGCAGCGCCGCCCTTTACGCCGAACACCGGTCCCAGTGACGGCTCACGGAGCGCAACCATTACGTTCTTGCCAAGCTTCTGCATGCCGTCTGCCAGTCCGACTGTCGTCGTCGTCTTGCCCTCGCCGGCCGGGGTCGGGTTAATCGCGGTCACCAGAACAAGCTTGCCGTCCTGCTTGTCTGTCTCACGGAGCAGGTTGTAGTCAATCTTTGCCTTATACTTGCCGTACTGCTCCAGATACTTCTCGTCAATACCAGCCTTTGCAGCGATCTCCGTAATCGGGGACATCGTTGTTTCCTGTGCGATCTCAATGTCAGATTTGAATCCCATGGTAAAAAATCTCCTCTCCTTATTGCTGTCATGCAGGCATTTTACGACTGCCGTGCAGACATAGTGGGTATGAAACCGTCCCGACGTCTTTCCACCCGAAAATAACAGTGTCCTTTGTCTCCAAATGGCAGCGTCCCTTCGTTTCTCCCGATAAGAAGCCGGTCCGGTATTGTCAGAGGGGCGGCAGCTTTATCCAATTGATTGCGGTCTGGGTTCCGTGGCAGAATTCTAAATCGTCCCTGTACTCATCCTGCTCTCAGATGGCCGCGCCACATGTATGTACAAACACGCATGAGCGAAGTCATCCTTGTATCCGGGTCGAACAGGCACAAAAAAAACTGCACAGAAAACAAATGCCGCCATATCATGGAGCTATGACCGATCATCCGTCTGACGCAGTAGCGGAAGCGATACTGTAACGCGGAACTCCTCCTTCGTTCACAACAAAGACCTTCCCATCATGTGACACTTAACGTACAGTATCTACTCTACAGATAAAATGAAATTGTGGTCAGTGATCCTGCATATTCTCAACCTCCCTGACCGAGAGGTATTATAGCAAATCCGTTTTCATTTGTCAAGAATTTATCAAATATTTTCCGTTGAAAATCCCTGCCGAAAATTACGTCAATAAGCTTTTCATCCTTGTGCAAATCACCTATAAACCCAAGCGGATGGGATTACAGAATCCACATCTCCTGTAAACCTAAGCGGATGGGATTACAGAATCCACATCACCCGTGAACCCAAGCGGATGGGATTACGGAATCCACATCTCCTGTAAACCTGAGCAGACAGGACTACGGAAAAAACCGCATCACCAGAACCGCGCAGATTTCTCTCAGGATATTGTGCGGCTGCATTCCCGCATCGGAGCTGGCCGGAATCCCCGATACATCTGTATAGCCGAGCTGCCCTGCCAGCAGAAGCGCGCGGTAAATATGGAAGTCATTCGAGAGAACGCCAACCGAAGCGGTCACACCGACATCGTTCTCTGAAGTGGTCACATCCGGATTCTCTCCCGTGGTACTGGTACGTCCAACGGCGCCGTCTCCCGCGGCGGACTCGGTCGGGGCATGCGCGTCGTCGTCTTCTGCAGCAGACCCGGTCGAGGCATGCGCGTCGCCGTCTCCTCCAAGGGGCTCTGCCGAGGAATGCGCGTCACCGGCTCCCGCAGCGTCCTCGGTCGAGGAATACGCGTCGCCGGCTCCCGCAGCGGACTCGGTCGAGGAATACGCGTCGCCGCGGTCTGCGTCCGCGCTCAGGGCGCGTATCACCGCCGAAGAAAAGCGCAGGTTTTCCGCAGTGCTGGTGGAGTCTGCCTCCTGAATCAGCCGGTCCTCCGACACCCCCGCCCCAACCAGATAGCGGTACATACATTCCGCCTCCGAGATGTCCTCATCCGATCCCTGGCCGCCGGAGAGAATAAAAATGGTATCCGGATTTTCCCGGGCATATTCCACCGCGCGGTCGAGGCGCCTCCGGAGCGCGCGCGACGGACTCGTCCCCCGCACCTGCGCCCCCAGCACGATCACATACTCCAGATTCTGCCGCGGCACCTGCCGCATTGCGCCAAGAACCTGGCTGCCGACCACACATACAAGCACAAGCGCGATTGCGAGCAGCACAAAAGCCCCGCCTGTCACAAAACGCAGCCAGGTATCCTTATGCAAATCCTGGTAGCGCAAAGCGAAGCGCAGCAGGATCAGAACCGTACCTCCCGCGATCCAGATCCACGCGAAGCTGGTCAAGAATCCGGCATAAAGAACAATTCCCAGGTAATAAAACAGACAAAGGATGCCCACGCAGAAGCATCCCGTCTCCAGTACATGTCTCATAAAATCCTCACTTGCGCCTGCACAATCGGATAGGGAACGCCCTTCTCCCCTATCCGCTGTGCCGGCGCTGGATGTCCAGTGGACATCCGTTTAGCGCCGACCGGAGCGAAGCGTAGACCCGCGTCCAGCGTAAGCCGGAATAAATTCCTTACGCGGCTCGTGTACATTACAGGCCGGCGGTTTCTACCGTCCGCAGCAATACTTATATTTCTTCCCGCTGCCGCAGGGGCACGGATCATTGCGGCCGACCTTTTTGCCCTTCACGATTGTGTTCATCCTTTTCGCCTCGCGGTACAGGGCGTTTCTTTTCTCCTCATCAAATATGGTCTCCCACTCGGGCAGTCCATACAGCCAGTCCGCCTTAGCGTCTACCATATTTTTATAGAGCTTCTCCGTATCAAAGTCAAGGCTCACTACCGTATCCTCATCCATCTCCTCGATCGGATTCGGCATCTTTAAGCTGTCATTGATACCATCCAGGAAACCGGTCATCTCCATCACCGAGAGTTCAAATCTTTCAGCGAGCTCCTTCACGGTACCTGTCACCACCGCTTCCGGATCCGCGAGAAGCTTTTGATAGACCTTCTTTTCCAGTACAAAGTATTCCGACCAGAATTTCGTAAGCGTCTTTTTGTCCGTTTCCTTTGAATATGCAGTTTCTCTCCAGGTTTCCAATAATCCCATATCCTTACCCATCCTTCTTGTGATAATGATAGTAAATCAACATGCAGCGGCCTTTGCAGTGCCACTCCATTTCACTCTCTTGAATAAATGATGATCGGGTACCCGGCCGTGATCGTATTGTAAATCGTCTCAGCTGCCGCGAGCGGCAGGTTGATACAGCCATGGCTTCCGTTTGTAATGTATCTGGTTCCGCCAAAAGAGCTCCGCCAGGTCGCGTCATGAAGCCCCTGCCCATTGGCAAATGGCATCCAGTAGGTCACATCTGTCTCGTAGCCGTAGTACTCGCTGCTCAGCGTGTAGGGGCTGGCCTTATAGGCAATGGAAAATGCGCCCTGCAGGGTCTCGCGCTCTTCCACCGGCTTCCCGCTGACGATATCCGTCTCTATGACCAGTGCGTAATCTTTATATAGCCAAAGATGCTGTTTGTCAAGGCTCACCTCAATGTAGCTGCCGGCCAGGTCATCCGTACCCTCCCTGCCCAGGCCGGAATCACTGTAAACGGGCTCACGCTCCACCTGCGTGCCGCTCTCAAGATCCTCACAGAGCTGCGTGTACTCTGCGTCCTTGTCGATCCAGTAGCCGTATTCATTATTTTCCAGCGTCACCGTATCCCCCGCGGTCGTGGTAAAGGAACGTGTGTTATATTTCGTATTATACTTTGCAGAAAGCTCATCAATGTACGTCCAGATCAGAGAAGTGTCCATCTCCACGCCGTCATCCGTGATCTCCAGCCAGGAGCAGATGGTATCTGAGTCAAGCGCCTCCGTCTCGGATCCGAATGTATAGACAATAGAAGTATTCTGATAATTCGTAAGGCTCTGGTTCAGCTGCTCCAGCTTTTCATTCAGCTCCTGGGAATTCTCTGTCACGGTCACGGTCTGGTAGGAATTCACATCAATTTTCACCGTGACGGACTCCTCAAACAGACCCGTCTCAAAGCTTTCGGCCATAGCCTCCGAAAGCACCGCCCGGAGATTTTCCTCATCAATCACGTTTCCCTGCCAGCTGGAGACAATCACAAACTCTCCTGCCTCCGCATCGTACTCCAGGTATGCGTCCGAGGAATCCGTGCGCTCCAGATCAACCACAAAATGATCCGCCGAAAGAGCCGCCGAAAGCATCTCCTCGTCTGTCAGAACCGAATATTCGATCTCAATATCCCTCTTTTTTTCAATCAGCCCGCGCTCCGCAAGCAGGGAAGACTGAACCTCCGCGAGCTCCTCCCGCAAGGCGTCGCCGTCCAGGGAAAATCCGGCTTCCGCGAAGGTCGTCCGGTAAAGCTCCTCGCCATTTTCCACAAAGACCAGCTCCGTCTCCCCGAAGACACGCTCCAGCTTCTGGGCGGCATTCTCCTTCGTCATTCCTGAGACGCTTACGCCGTAAATAGACAGCCTGTGCGGCATCCTGGTCTGATCCAACAGATAATCTCCCAGATACAGGCACACAAAAAACAGAACGGCGCCCAGTACCGCCGCCTGTCTGATCAATGTCCTTCTTCGTCTTGCTGCTATCTCAGATTTCTTTTTCTGGTATTCCCGCTCTTTTTTATATTCACTTCTGTAGTATGAATTCCGATCCTGATCCATTTCTGCTACCCCTGATGTCCATGGCGAAAGCGATAACCCTTATCAATACATACAACATGGGTCAGTATAGCAGAAAAATGTAAAGAAAGTGGAATAGATATATTAATTTTTTTTTAAAATATGGACTGGGAACAATCCTGTCAGCCCTTCCATGCCATACAACCCATACAACCCTTTCAAGCTGTACCGGTTCTGTTTCCTCAGCGATACTGAGCTTTTACGCCACGCAGCCATGAAGCCACAGCTCCGCCTGATTCTCGCTGCAGACAACTCCCGCCAGAACGATCCCGGCGCAGCTGCACACCTGCGAAATCCAACGGCAGTCGCTTAAGGGAGAGTGATTCTCCTCCCGCATATAGGCCGCATGCATCCTCTCAATATAATAAAATAACTGCTGCGGCGTATGAATCCGGGCTGCCAGGAGCTTCTGCTCCTCGAACATCTCATGCGCCTCCGGGGTGCACAGATAAGCGCGAAGCAGATATTTCAGCTCACTCTCATGCCTGCAGTGCCCCTTCAGGCCATCTTCAAAACAGGTATTGTGCGGAAACGTGAAATAATCCGCAAGGTAATGCATCACAATCCCCGCATGCAGCCATGCAGTACTGCTGTCGCAGCCTTCCTCCTCCGTCTCGGACTCAATCCTCTGGATCAGCCCTTTCACCTTCTCCCAGGTGACGTCATATTCGTGCGGCTCCGCGAGCATCTTCGGATTCAGATCCGGCTGTATGGAGCCAAAGCAAAATGATTTTCTATGTAAATCCAGTTCCTTTATCTGCAGCTCTTCCACAAGAAATGCTGAAAGAGCTACATAGGATTTTTTACGCATTGAACATCTCCTTTTATCCATCGCCCACCGTTACCATTGCAACAGAGCTCCCAAACACCCTGTGTTTTCATCCGGGCCACCCAGTGCAGCGTGGCACGGATGTGACATATAACGAATTCTCTGTTCTTCCACACGGACAGTACGATCACATTCTTCCAAGCCAACGCTATTTTACGCCTTCGCGATTTATCTTTCAAGTAAAATATGCGAAAAATCGCAGGAAATGCCTGCAAACACTTGAAAATACTTGAAAATACTACATTCTCCTGTCAATATCTGCAATATCGACCAGCGTCAGCCCCTGGATGTTGTTGTTCTCAAGGCTTGTAATCAGCGCATTTGCGGTGTCCAGCGAGGTGAGCACGTTCACGCCGGTCTCGATCGCACTGCGCCGGATGAGGAAGCCGTCCCGGGAGTGGCCGATGCCCTGCGAAGGGGTGTCGATGACCAGATCGATCTCGTGTCCCAGGATCAGGTCGAGAATGTTCGGAGACTCCTGCTCCACCTTGCGCGTCATGCGCACCTGGATGTCCGCCTCCATCAGCGCCCGCGCCGTCCCCTTTGTTGCAAAAATATTATAGCCCAGTGCTTCAAACCGTTTCGCGATATCGACCGCATCCAGCTTGTCCGAATCGCGCACGGTGATGATCATATTTTTGTATTTCGGCAGATTGATCCCCGCGCCGAGGAACGCCTTGTAAAGCGCCTCGTCAAAGGTCGCCGCGATGCCGAGGCACTCCCCAGTGGACTTCATCTCCGGACCCAGGCTGACGTCCGCGCCCTGGATTTTTTCAAACGAAAACACCGGCATCTTGATCGCAAAATAATCCGCTTCCGGCTGCAGACCCGGCTCAAAGCCAAGGGAACGGATCGTCGCGCCGAGGATGACCTTTGTCGCGAGCGGCACAATCGGGATCCCGGTCACCTTGCTGATATAAGGAACCGTCCGGCTCGAACGCGGATTGACCTCAATCACGTAGACCTCGTCATTGCTGACAATAAACTGGATATTGATCAGCCCAATGACGTGGAGGGAGCGCGCCAGCTTGCGCGTATAATCCTCGATCACGCGTTTGATCTTCTGAGAAATACTCTGCGCCGGGTAGACGGAAATACTGTCGCCCGAGTGAATCCCCGCACGTTCAATGTGTTCCATGATGCCGGGAATCAGAACGTCCTCCCCGTCGCACACCGCGTCAACCTCGATCTCTTTGCCCATCATATACTTGTCGACCAGAATCGGATGCTCCTGCGCGATCTGGTTGATCACGCCGATGTACTGCTCGACATCCTCATCGCTGATCGCGATCTGCATACCCTGGCCGCCGAGGACGTAGGACGGGCGTACCAGGACCGGATAGCCGAGCTCGTTCGCCGCCTTTTTCGCCTCTTCGGCGGTAAAGACCGTATGTCCCGCCGGGCGGGGAATGTTGCATTTTTCCAGAATCTCATCAAAAAGCTCCCGGTCCTCGGCCGCGTCCACATTCTCCGCAGAGGTGCCAAGGATCGGCACGCCCATCTTCATCAGAGATTCCGTGAGCTTGATCGCGGTCTGCCCGCCAAACTGCACGACCGCGCCGTCCGGCTTTTCCAGGCGCACGACATTCTCCACATCCTCGGGCGTCAGCGGCTCAAAATACAGCTTGTCCGCGATGTCAAAGTCCGTGCTGACCGTCTCCGGGTTGTTGTTGATAATAATGGTCTCGTAGCCTTCTTTTTCAAAAGCCCAGGTGCAGTGTACCGAGCAGAAATCAAACTCAATGCCCTGCCCGATGCGGATCGGACCGGAGCCGAGGACAAGAACCTTCTTTCTCGCGTCAGCTGCACTGCTCAGAGCTTCTTCACCACCGCCGATGGCTTCCTGTCGGCTGGCTCCTCCCCGTACATCCCCATCTTTTCTGTCTTCTTCTGTATCCACGAGAGAGGCAGAAAGCTGCCCATCCTCCACCTCGTTCTCGCTGCCGAACACGGAATAATAGTATGGCGTGGTCGCCGCGAATTCTGCCGCGCAGGTGTCCACCATCTTGTAGGCGGCAACGATGCCATGCTCCCACCGCATCACCTTGATTTCATCCTCCGTCTTTCCGGAAAGCCGCGCGATCACGGTATCCGGGAATTCGATCCGCTTTGCCTCTTTTAAAAGCTCCGCCGTCAGCTCCTCTGTGCGGAGCCGCTCTTCCATTTCCACAAGAATCGCAAGCTTATCTATAAACCAGACGTCGATCATGGTGGCCTCGTGAATCGTTTCATACGGCAGCTTCCGGCGAAGTGCTTCCGCGATCACCCAGATCCGGCGGTCGTCCACAACCTTCAGCTGACGCAGCAGCGCGTCGTCATCCAGGCCGGAGAAATCGTAGGAAAGCAGGCAGTCCACATGCTGCTCCAGGGAGCGGATCGCCTTCATCAGTGCGCCCTCAAAATTATCACAGATGCTCATGACCTCGCCCGTCGCCTTCATCTGCGTCGTCAGGCGCCTGCTCGCGCTGATAAATTTGTCGAAGGGCAGGCGCGGCATTTTTACGACACAATAATCCAGCATCGGCTCAAAGCTCGCATAGGTTTTTCCGGTGATGGCGTTTTTGATCTCATCGAGCGTATAGCCGAGCGCGATTTTTGCGGCCACCTTCGCGATCGGGTAGCCGGTCGCCTTCGACGCCAGCGCCGAGGAACGGCTCACACGCGGGTTCACCTCGATGACACAGTATTCAAAGCTCTCCGGGTGCAGCGCAAACTGGACATTGCAGCCCCCGGTGATTTTCAGCTCGCTGATAATATTCAGCGCAGAGGAGCGCAGCATCTGGTACTCCTTGTCGCCGAGCGTCTGGGACGGCGCCACGACAATGCTGTCGCCCGTGTGCACGCCCACCGGGTCGATATTCTCCATATTGCAGACCGTGATCACATTGCCCGCGCCGTCGCGCATCACCTCATATTCGATTTCCTTCCACCCGGCAATGCAGCGCTCCACCAGCACCTGGCCGACGCGGCTTAAGCGCAGGCCGTTTTCCAGAATCTCCACCAGCTCCTCATAATTGTGCGCAATGCCCCCGCCGCTTCCGCCGAGCGTGTAGGCGGGGCGCAGCACCACGGGGTATCCGATGGTTCTTGTGAAATCAACGCCCTCCGCAACGGATTCTACGACTTTGGACGACGCCACCGGCTCGCCAATCTTCTCCATCGTATTTTTAAATTCCTGGCGGTCCTCCGCCTTTTTGATCGTCTCAGCAGTCGTACCGATCAGGCGAACATGGTTTTTCTCAAGAAAGCCGCGCTCAGAAAGCTCCATCGCCAGGTTCAGCCCCGCCTGGCCCCCGAGGGTCGGAAGGACACTGTCCGGGCGCTCCTTTAAGATCAGCTGCTCCACCACCTCCACTGTCAGCGGCTCAATATATACATGGTCGGCGATGTCCTTGTCCGTCATGATCGTCGCCGGGTTCGAATTCAGCAGGACGACCTCGATCCCTTCCTCATGAAGGGCGCGGCATGCCTGCGTCCCCGCATAGTCAAACTCTGCCGCCTGTCCGATGGCAATCGGGCCGGAGCCGATGACAAGCACCTTTTTAATATCCGGATTCTTTGGCATTACGCGCGCACCTCCCCCTCACAGACTGACGGTGCCGTCTTATTTTCGGCTGTCCCGTTTTCTGCTGTCGTCTTCTTATCGCAATTCATTTCTGCCGGCGCATTTTCAGATCTGCTCATCTCCTGATCTTCGCAGAACGTGGAATCCGGGCGCATCATCGCTTCTTCACAGGCCTTGGCATCCGGGCGCACCATCGCTTCTTCACAGACCGTGGGAGCCGGGCGCATCATCTCCAGAAACCGGTCGAACAGATAGCCGGAATCGTGCGGCCCCGGGCTGGCCTCCGGGTGAAACTGGATCGTAAAAATATTTTCCCCGGTATAGGCGAGCCCCTCGTTTGTCCCGTCATTCACATTCTCAAACGCCGGAACCGCCACAGCCGGATCCATATGCTCCGTGTCCACCACATAGCCGTGGTTCTGCGAGGAAATATAGACGCGCCCCGTCGCGAGGTCGCGCACGGGGTGGTTGCCGCCGCGATGGCCGTATTTCATCTTGTGCGTATCCGCGCCGTTCGCGAGGGCCGTCAGCTGGTGCCCCAGGCAGATCGCGAAAACCGGCACTCCAGACGCGCAGAGCTTTTTAATTTCTTCTATAATAGAGGTGCATTCCTTTGGGTCGCCGGGGCCATTCGAGAGCATGATGCCGTCCGGTGCGGACGAGAGAATTTCTTCCGCCGAGGTCCGTGCCGGATAGACTGTCACCTCGCAGCCCCGCTGATTCAGGCAGCGCGCGATGTTGCGCTTAGTCCCCAGATCAAGCAGCGCCACCCTCGGGCCGTCCCCCGGCAGCACATATTTCTCGCGGCAGGTGACCTTCTCGACCACTTTGCCGGTCGTATACGCAGCGAGCCTCGGAAGGAGTTCTTTCCATTTAAAATGCTCATCTGTGGTAATGCAGCCGTTCATCGTACCTTTTTCCCGGAGAATTTTTGTAAGAGCACGGGTATCAATCCCCGCGATTCCTGGAATGTCATATTTTAACAGAAAATTCTGAATCGTATCTTCAGAGCGGAAATTACTCGGGATGCGTGAAAGCTCCCGGACGATAAATGCGTCGAGCCATGGACGTTCCGACTCCATGTCCTCGTAACAGATCCCATAATTGCCAATCAGCGGATATGTCATCACCACCGCCTGTCCTGCGTAGGACGGATCCGTCAGCACTTCAAGGTAACCTGTCATGGATGTATTAAATACAATCTCGCTCACCACCTCCCGCGGTGAGCCGATACTGGTGCCGGTAAATACCGTGCCGTCTTCTAGTATCAGAAACGCTTTCATAATGACCGTGGCACTCCCTTCTAAAGATCGCTTTTCGTAACTGTGAAGATTCCAGGCAGTTACCGCCTGTGAACTACCTCATTGTCTAAAACCAGCAGGCCTCCTGCTTCAAACGAGCCAATGAATTTTACCATATTCAAATTTATATTTCAACTTGTTTCAAAAATATTTCTGTGCAATCGGATAGGGGAGTCCTCTCCCCTATTCGCCGCGCGGGCCGGGTGCGGCTTTAGCCGCAAAACACCTTGTCCGGCCCTGCGCATCAAAAAACAGGCGGGGCACCCACCTGCTTTTCTCAGTCCTTATTTCTCTAAACCAGGCAAAAACACCGGCAGGAATCTGCAGATCGCGTCCACGCAGCCTTCCTCCCCCAGCGCGGAGGAGTCGAGTGAGATATCATACGCGCCCGCGTCGCGCCACTCCTCGCCGGTATAATAGCGGTAATAGGCGGCGCGCCGCTTATCCTCCTCACGGATATGCTTCACGACCTCCCTCGGTTTCCAGGCCATATTGATCTCGGAGACTCTGGCCACGCGCGCCTCCACTGGCGCATGGATAAATACCTTCAGCACATTCGTGCGGTTCATCAAAAGATAATTCGCGCACCTGCCCAGGATGATGCAGCTTTCCTTATCGGCCAGGTCCTTGATCAGCTTTGCCTGAAAATTAAATAGATTTTTTGTCGATGTGTAATCATCGCTGTCGGGCGGAAGCACCTCGCCCGTGTATACCTTCTCAGCAGAGGAAAACAGCTCCCGGACGCCGATCCGCTCATCCGCGAGCCCGAACAGGCCTTCATGGATGCCGCTGATATCAGAAGCCATGCGCAGAAGGTCACGGTCATAATAGGGAATCCCCAGCTTTGCGGACAATTTCCGCGTGATATTGTGTCCGCCGCTCCCCGTTTCACGGGCTACAGTGATAACATAATTCTCCATAAAAATCCTCCTCGCTTACGCGCCCAGATTGCCCTGCGAGCCTGCCGCCTGTTGTTCGCTCCTGGCTTACGCGCCCAGATATGCCCTGCAAGCCTGCCGCCTGTAATCCGCTCCTGGCTTACGCGCCCAGATATGCCTTGCGCACCCGGTCGTCCTCGGCCAGAGCAGCGGCAGGCCCTTCCATGGAAATACGCCCCGTCTCCAGCACATACGCGCGGTCAGAGACCGCAAGCGCCATCCTCGCATTCTGCTCAACCAGCAGAATGGTGATGCCATCCCTGTGCAGCGTCTCAATGATTGAGAAAATTTCTTTTACCAAAATCGGTGAAAGTCCCATGGACGGCTCGTCCATCAGCATGATCTTCGGGCCGGTCATCAGTGCGCGGCCTGTGGCAAGCATCTGCTGCTCGCCGCCGGACAGGGTCCCGGCCAGCTGCTTTCTCCGCTCCTTCAGGCGCGGGAAATGTCCATAGACGTTCTCCAGATTATCCAAGATTTTTTTCTGATCCCGGATAATATAGGCGCCCATCCGAAGATTCTCCTCCACGGTCATGCTGGCAAAGACATGCCTGCCTTCCGGCACATGAGCCATCCCCTTCTGGATAATCGTGTTCGGCGGGATTTTCTGCAGATTTTCTCCGTCCAGAAGCACCTCCCCACTGGTGGCTGTCAAAAGGCCGGAGATCGTGTGGAGCGTCGTCGTCTTCCCCGCGCCGTTAGCCCCGATCAGGGAGATCAGCTCGCCGTCCCCGACGGTCAGCGAAATCCCCCGCAGCGCGTGGATCGCCCCATAATGTACGTTCAGATTCTTTATTTCCAGCATCCGGCATCCTCCTCATTCCATATGATCCTAAGCACAATCACTCGCCCAGATAAGCAGAAATCACTCTGGGATTATTGGCGATCTCCTCCGGCAGCCCGGACGCGATCGTCACCCCATAATCAATCACCTGAATCCGCTCACAGACATTCATGACCAGTGACATATCATGCTCAATCAGCAGAATCGCGATGCCAAAGGAATCCCGGATCGTGTTGATGCACGCCAGAAGCTCCGCTGTCTCCGTCGGGTTCATGCCGGCAGCCGGCTCATCCAGAAGCAGCACCTTCATATTCGTCGCCAGTGCCCGGACAATCTCCAGCTTCCGCTGCTGCCCGTAGGGAAGACTGGACGCCAGCACGTCCGCCTTGTCTTCCAGATTACAGATTGCGAGGAGCTCCATAGCTTTTTTCGTGATCGCCTCCTCCTCGCGCCAGAATTTTGGCGTGCGGAAAAACGCATCAAGCATCCCATATTTTATATCCTTTGTAAAGGCCACCTTTACATTTTCAATCACTGTCATATCATGAAACAGGCGGATATTCTGGAAGGTCCTCGTCACCCCCGCAGCCACAAACTGATGAACCTTTTTTCCGTTCAGCGGTATGCCCTCCAAAAACACTGTGCCCTCCGTCGGGACATAGACGCCGGTAAGCAGGTTGAACACCGTGGTCTTGCCCGCCCCGTTCGGTCCGATCAGCCCGACCAGCTCCCCGGAATAAATAGAAATATTAAAATCCGATACTGCGTGAAGACCGCCGAAGGAAATTCCAAGTCCCCTGGTCTCCAGTACAGGTGTTTTTGATTCACTCATGCTTTTTCTTCCTTTCCCACCTTGTGCGAAGAGAAATACCGGGAAATCCATCCCTTCCACTTCGGGATATCGCACAGGGCGAACTCACGGCTGCCCATAATGCCCTTCGGCCGGAACATGATGACGATAATCAGCGCGATGGAGTACACCAGCATCGGGTAAGTGAATACGTTCTGCAAAAACGATGGCAGAGCGGAAACCCATGCGCCATTTTTGATCGTATAATTCAGGAAAAACATCACCACAGCCGCAATCACTGACCCGGTCAGGGAGCCCATGCCGCCCACGACCACCATGACGACGATGAATACGGAATTCAGGATCGAACCGTTGGTAAACGCAAAGGATGTCGTAGCTAATGCCGCATTGCTGCAGGCATACAACGCACCTGTCACGCCCGCGAAAAATGCCGACACAGAGAACGTCAAAACCTTGTAGTAGCTGACATTGACGCCGGATGAGGAGGAAGCGATCTCATTGTCCCGGATGGAGCGGATCGCCCGGCCATATTTTGAGCGGACAAACATAAACATCAGCGTCAGACAGATGACGACCGTCAGAAGCGCCACCCAGAGGTATTTAACCTTCTCATCATTCGAAAAGCCAAGCCCCGTCGCGTAAAGCGCGGAGGAAGCGGCCCCCTGCCCCAGGCCCTGCTGCCCACAGAAGGGGATGTTGTTGATCACGTTGACGATAATCATGCCAAAGCCCAGCGTGATAATCGCGAGGTAATCACCTTTGAGCCGAAGCGCCGGGATGCCGACCAGCAGCCCGAGTACAGCCGCAAACACACCGGCGGCCACGATGGACAAAAGCAGCACCAGCATGAACGCGGCGCCGGATTTTTCTTCATAGACGCCTGCCCGTTCAAAAGCCAGGGAAATCAGTGCGGCGCTGTACGCGCCCACCGCCATAAATCCGCAGTGCCCCAGCGAAAGCTGCCCCAGAAAGCCCAGCACCAGGTTCAGCGACGCCGCCATGATAATCAGGTAGCAGCACTGCCAGATGGAAGGGACAATGCTCAGCTTCATCCTGCTCCCGCCATTGGAGCAGACCGCCAGGGTGATCACGAAAAATGCCGCGGTCGCAATAAAATTGGCCAGATATCGTTTTCCAATGCTGTTCTTTTTCATACCTTCTCACCTACGTTCTTTCCAAGGATGCCCGCCGGGCGGATCAGAAGTACCGCGATCAGGAGCAGATAGACAAAGGTGTCAGACATGGACGAGCTGATATAGGCGTTCGTGCCGGACTGCACAATGCCGATCAGCAGGCCGCCCAGCATGGCTCCGGGCAGAGACCCGATGCCTCCGAGCACGGCGGCGACAAACGCGTAAATGCCCAGGGTCGCACCCATGGTCGTAAAAACCTTCGGATACTGCGCGATATACATCAGTGCCGCAACCGCCGCCAGTCCCGCGCCGATCCCGAAGGTAATAATAATCGTATGATTGACATTGACCCCCATCAGGATCGCGGCTTCCTTGTCCTCCGAGACACAGCGCATGGCGCGCCCGATCCGGGATTTCTGCGTAAAGAAATATAGAGCTACCATAATAATGGCGGAAACTACGATCGTAAGGATAGTCGCGTCACTGATCGACACACCGCCGATCATCCGCGTATTTCCAAAGAGCGTGCGCGGAATCTTCGGATCCGGGCCGATCATGGGAATCGCCTGCGCCAGATTTTCCAGCACAAAGCTCATCGCGATCGCCGTGATCAGAGACGTCAGCTTATTTCCCTTTTTGCGCACCGGGCGGTACGCGATCAGTTCCACCAACATGCCGACACAGGCGCAGATGATGCAGGCAGGAACCACGGCGACCCACCCCGGCATCCCCAGGCCGATCAGGACCGGGATCAGGAAAAACAGGGAATAGGCGCCCACCATGATAAAATCGCCGTGCGCAAAGTTAATCAGCTTGATAATGCCATATACCATCGTATAGCCCAGGGCGATCAGTGCGTAGACACTTCCCAGCCGCAGCCCTGTGATTAAAAACTGTATAAAAGTAACCATAAACAAGCTCTCCCTCACTGAATGTCTGCAGCCCGTATCGTCAGTCCCCGCGAATCACACGCGGGAATTCACAATGCAGGCCGCAGGAAGCCGACAAAGCGGCTTCCTGCTCAGACTACGAAGAATCATAATACACGCTATCATACGTACTTCGCAGCAAGTGCGAAGTACTGTACTGAATCATTACGAATCATCTTTGAGATATGCCGGCCGCCTCGCCCCACAATCAGAGATAGGAGGTGTTTCCCCGGCGGGAGGCATATCTCATTCGAAAATACCCGGTTGATTACTCTACGGTCAGAGTGCGAACCGCGATCTTTGTCACTTCCTCGTCTCCCTCATTGTACTCATAGCCCATCAGCACGCCGGTCTTGACAGGTGTACCGGTCTCATCAAAGGAGAAAGTGCCGGTAGCTACCTCGTAGACAACGGAGGTATCCGCAAGAGCAGCCTGAACGCTTTCCGCGTCGCTCGCGCCGCAGCTCTCCATCGCCTGCTTCAGGATCAGCACACAGTCATAGCCGAGCGCGTCAAAGTTGTTCGGCGTCTCACCGTAGGTCGCTTCATAGTTCTCTACAAAGCTTACAGACACATCACTGGTAGCCAGCTCTGTCGAGTAATGGTTTACAAACAGGAAATCATTAAATACGGAAAGATCCGTGCCCTCAGAGATCGTGGTCTCCGTATTGTCTACGCCGTCCGCGCCAAGCAGCACGCCGTCAAATCCAACGCTTCTGGCCTGCGGTACCAGATACGGGCCGGTCACGTCATAATAGAACGGGACAAATACGAGCTCCGCCTCTGCGGAAACCATCTTGTTGAACTGGTTCGTGTAATCCACCTCGGTCATCGTCGCCACGGATTCTTCCGCAACGATCTCAATGCCAAGCTCCTCGCATGCCGCCGAGAAGGAATCTCTTAAGCCTGCTGAATAAGTATCCGCCGAGCAATAGACGATGCCAACCTTGGTATAGCCCTCATCCGCCGCATACTGCGCAGCCAGCTCGCCCTGGAAGGAATCCTTGAAGCAGGCGCGGAACACATAATCCATCTCCGTGGTCAGCGCGTCAGCCGTGCCGGACGGAGTGATCAGCACAACGCCCTCCGAGTTTGCCGTAGAGGTAATGGAAGAGGTGCAGCCGGACGTCGCGGACCCGATCACGAGCTCAATGCCATCTGCGATCAGGGCATTCATGGAATTCAGGCACTCTGTGGCGTCGCCCTGGTCATCCTTGGAAGTAACTGCCAGCTCATAGGCGCCGTCGCTCAGAACCACTCCGCCCGCCGCATTGATCTCGTCGATCGCCATCAGGACGCCGTTCGAAACGTGCGTGCCGTATACCGCGAGACTGCCTGTCATCGGGCCGATCATGCCGAGCGTAATCGTGCCGACAAACTCCGTGTCAGCCTCCTCCGCTCCGGCATACGCCGTCATACCCATTACCATCCCCAGTGTCAGGATCAGGCTGATGATTCTTTTTTTCATAATGTTTCCTCCTTTTGATGTGGTTGAAAAATGAAAAAAGGTGCACGAAAAAATCCATGCACCTTTGCGTTGATAAAATGGTACAATGTTTTTTCCTTTTTGTCAACACCTATTTTAAAAAGTTTTTCCGTATTTTTTAGAGTGTGACAAATCCACACCTGCGGGAATACTATAAGATAACGAACGCATCGAACCAGGGAAACAGAAACTATGAGCCTGACACAAACTAACAGAAACAGCCTGACGCTTTCCGCCGCGCAGACGCCTGATTTTCCAGACGGTGATCTGCCGGATATGGGCACACTGCAGGTAATGGTGCTCTCGGAACAGAACGTGCCGGTATCCGGCGCGGCCGTCAATATTTCTTTTACCGGAGATCCGGATAGCATTGTCGGAGAAGCACATACAGACCAGAACGGACAGACCGGAATCCTGGCGCTGGCGGCTCCCCCTGCGGCGTATTCTCTGGAGCCGTCCGAAAGGCAGCCCTACGCCGAATACACCATCCGGGTGTCCGCTCCGGGATTTGAGACCGTCACTGTCAGCGGATCGGAAATATTCAGCGGGCAGCGCGCCCTGCAGAGTGTAACTCTGCGCCCGCTCACCCCTGATGAGCAGCCCGACACCATCGTCATCCCGGAGCACACACTCTACGCCTATTACCCGCCCAAAATCGCGGAAGCCGAGATCAAGCCTGTCAATGTCAGCGGTGAAATTGTCCTCGACCAGGTGGTGATCCCTGAATACATCGTCGTCCATGACGGGACGCCGCAGGATTCCTCCGCCCGCGATTACTACGTACAATATAAGGATTATATTAAAAACGTCGCATGCAGCGAGATCTATCCGACCTGGCCTTATGAAACGCTGATTGCGAACATTCTGGCGATCCAGTCCTTCACGTTAAACCGCGTCTACACCGAATGGTACCGCAACAAAAACTACAGCTTTACCATCACGTCTTCCACCGCGTACGACCAGAAATGGGTCTATGGGCGGGACATTTTTGACAGCATTGACGCGGCGGTGGATGACGTGTTTCTGCATTATCTCTCCCGTCCGAACGTCAAACAGCCCATCCTGACTCAATACTGCGACGGTTCCCGTGTCAGCTGCCCGCAGTGGCTCTCCCAGTGGGGCAGCGCGTCGCTCGGCGAGCAGGGATATACAGCGGCGGAAATCATCCGCTATTATTATGGAAGTGATATGTATATCAACATTGCCGAACAGGTATCCGGCATTCCTTCCTCCTACCCCGGCTACCCGCTCTCGATCGGGGCCGTCGGCGCGGATGTGCTCAAAATCCAGGAGCAGCTGAACGCTATCTCCAATCATTATCCGCTCATCCCGAAGCTCGTGCCGGACGGCATCTTCGGCGAGGCGACACAGGCCGCGGTAAAGGTCTTCCAGTCCGTCTTTGGGCTCACCCAGGACGGCATCGTCGGCAGCCGCACCTGGTACAAACTATCCGATATCTATGTCGCAGTGACACGGATCGCGGAGGGCACGAGCTTACTCTAAAAATTTCTTCAGCTCGTCCATGAATGTGTTGACGTCCCTGAATTCCCGGTAAACGGACGCGAATCGAACATAGGCCACTGCGTCCAGATCCTTCAGCTTGTCCATGACGATCTCGCCGACCACCTTGCTCGCGATCTCTTTTTCTTCCATATTAAAGAGCTCTTTCTCGATCGCGTCAACCGTCTCGCGGATCTCCCGGATCGGAATCGGGCGCTTGTAACAGGCACGCATGATGCCGGCTTCCAGCTTATCACGGCTGTACTGCTCCCGCGTCTGATCCTTTTTGATGACATTCAGCGGGATCGTCTCGACCTTTTCGTAGGTCGTAAAACGTCTGCCGCATTCATCGCACAGCCTGCGCCGGCGGATCGACGCACCGTCATCCGCCGGTCTCGAATCTACCACACGCGTATTATCCCGATTACAAAATGGACATTTCATAATAAAAACCTCCGCGCCTGCTTCGCAGGCAAAGTTAATCTGGTTTTCTCAGTCGATGGTCTGATTTCATCAGCCGATGGTCTGGTTTCATCAGCTGATGGTCTGGTTTCCTCAGCCGATAAGCCGGTTCTATCAGTTAATAGCCCGGTTTTCTCAGTTGTCATCCAGCTTCAGCACGCTCATAAACGCTTTCTGCGGGATTTCTACGCTGCCGAACTGGCGCATGCGCTTCTTTCCCTCTTTCTGCTTCTCCAACAGCTTTTTCTTCCGGGTAATGTCGCCGCCGTAGCACTTGGCAAGGACGTCCTTCCGCATTGCTTTTACGGTCTCGCGGGCGATGATTTTGCTGCCGATCGCGGCCTGGATCGGAATCTCGAAGAGCTGGCGGGGGATCTCCTGCTTCAGCTTCTCGCACATCTTGCGGCCGCGCTCGTAGGCGGTGTCCGCATGCACGATGAAGGACAACGCGTCTACCTCCTCTTTATTGACCAGAATGTCCAGCTTCACGAGCTCGGAGCGCATGTAGCCTTTCATCTCATAATCAAAGGACGCGTAACCGCGCGAGCGGGATTTGATCGCGTCAAAGAAATCATAGATGATCTCGTTCAGCGGAAGGGTATACTTCAGCCGTGCGCGCGTCTCCTCCATATATTCCATGCCCTCGTAAATGCCGCGTCTCTGCTGGCAAAGCTCCATGATCGAGCCCAGATATTCGGTCGTCACCATGATCTCCGCCTCCACGACCGGCTCCTCCATATAATCAATCTCAGAGGGATCCGGAAGATTTGTCGGATTTGTCAGCTCTATCAGCTCGCCATTGGTCTTGTAGACCTTGTAAATCACGCTGGGGGCAGTCGTGATCAGGTCGAGATTGTATTCGCGCTCCAGCCGCTCCTGGATGATCTCCAGGTGAAGCAGCCCCAGGAATCCGCACCGGAAGCCAAATCCCAACGCCACGGAGGTCTCCGGCTCAAACTGCAGCGAGGCGTCGTTGAGCTGCAGCTTCTCCAGGGCGTCCCGCAGGTCCGGATACTTCGCGCCATCGACCGGGTACATGCCGCAGTACACCATCGGGTTGACCTTTTTATAGCCGGGAAGCGGCTCTGCGCAGGGATGTTCCGCGTCCGTCACCGTATCGCCGACCCGTGTCTCTTTCACATTCTTCAGGCTCGCGGTCAGATACCCCACCATGCCGGCGCTCAGCTCGTCGCAGGGGATAAACTGCCCCGGCCCAAAATAGCCCGCCTCCACGACCTCGGCCTCAGCTCCGGTCGCCATCATACGGATCCGCGTGCCCTTTTTCACAGAGCCATTCATCAGCCGGATGAAAATAATCACACCCTTATAGGAGTCATAGACCGAATCAAAGATCAGCGCCTGCAGCGGCGTGTCCACGTCGCCCCGCGGCGCGGGGATCTTTTTTACGACCTGCTCCAACACCTCGTGTACATTCTCACCGGTCTTCGCGGAAATCCGGGGGGCGTCCTCCGCCTCGATACCGATCACATCCTCAATCTCGCGGATCACGCGCTCCGGCTCGGCGCTCGGCAGGTCGATCTTGTTGATGACCGGCATCACATCCAGATCATGGTCGATCGCCAGATACACATTCGTCAGGGTCTGCGCCTCAATGCCCTGCGCCGCGTCCACCACGAGAATCGCGCCGTCACAGGCCGCCAGCGACCGCGACACCTCATAATTAAAGTCGACATGCCCCGGCGTGTCGATAAGGTTAAAAATATACTCTTCCCCATCGTCCACCTTGTAAATAATCCGCACCGCCTGCGACTTGATCGTAATGCCGCGCTCTCGCTCCAGATCCATATTGTCCAGCACCTGATCCTGCATCTCGCGGCTGGTCAGAAGGCCGGTCATCTCAATGATCCGGTCCGCCAGCGTTGATTTGCCGTGGTCAATGTGCGCGATGATACAAAAATTCCTGATTTTACTCTGCTCTGCTGCCACTATCCATATCCTCCCGGAATGATCCGTCTTCAGTCCGCTGTCGTCTGTTCCGGCGTTCTTTCACGGCTATCTTCACAGCCAACTCTCATGGCCTTCTCCCATGACCATCTCTCATGGCCAGCTCTCACAGCCATCCCCATGGCCATTCCTCATAGCCATCCCTCATAGCCATCTTTTACAGCCAGCTCTTATAGCCATTTATCGCGGACGTCAAAGTTATCTCTGGCTAAGTATAACACAATCCTGCAAAGAGATAAAATGGAATTTTACGAAATTTATAAAAACAGGCTCCCTTCCTCAGCTCAAAACCTGCCAGATCAGATCCGCGATCGGCGCCATTGCACGGCGTTCCTCCTCCACCGTGTTCAATTGCGTCCCCGCTTCGATCAGCAGAGAACGCGCCCGCAGGTGCAGATTGTAGCGTTCCGCCTGAAGATAGATTTTACGCGTAAACCCGGGAAATTCCGCATTCGCCAGGACTTGCAGCTGCAGGGAAAACGCAAGATTTTCCATCAGATATGCATTTGGCAGCCAGCTTAGGGCTTCCCCGTCTGAGTTGCGGGAAAGTCCATTGAAGAACATGATTTTTGACGTAGCATAGCCGTCAATCTCCGTCACGAAGTCTTCCTCGCTCCCATCCACCCCATCCCGGTGCAGGTCAATGATGACCTCTATGGTGGGATTTTCCTCCAGAATCGCCTCGACAGACGCTCTGGCATAGTCATATGCAGCACTCCGGTCCAGGACGCCGTCCACCAGGTCGTAGACGCCCGTGTCATGGATCACATTGTAGCCATAGCTTCGAAGCTCGTCCGCCAGGATTTCGCCCATGCCAACCACCGTATCACTCACCTCACCCTCCACAGAATCAGCGAACGCCTCTTGTGAATGGGTATGGTAAATCAGAATCTGCGGAACCGACGAATCCTGCTCGATAGAAAGATCAACCGCAAGCAGCTTCTCCGCATCCAAAAGCTCCGCGTCCGCCACCGTATCCGCGTCCACCGTATAATAATTTGACAGCAGGTATGAAAAATCTGTCAGCTGCGGCAGCACCCGGGAAAAAATTGAGGCGGCCACCGTCTCCAGCGTCTCGTCGTCCTCCGCCGTTATCTCTGTCTCCCGCTCTGTCTCTATCTCCTGCGCTATCTTTGTCTCCTGCTCTGTCTCTGTCTCCCGCTCTGCCTGGGGCTCCAGCGGTGCCTCTGCGTG
>JAJQBS010000056.1:32606-34950 GCA_021203145.1 Lachnospiraceae bacterium
TCCTCCGTATAATATTTTGAGGTCAGTGACTCCTTCTCTGTCTGTTCCTGCTGCTGTAGCTATTTCTCCTGCTCTGCCTCTTTCTCCTGCTCTGCCTCTGCCTCCCGCTCTGCCTCTGCCTCCCGCTCTGTCCCCAGATAAACCTCCGCAGTGCCGTCCGTTTCTGTCTGTATATTGCCATCCGCCAGATAACCAAAGACAGGCACGACTTGCTGAAGCCACCCGGAAAGCCATCCAGATGCCTTTTCCCCTTCCACGACTGCCGTATAGGCCTGCGACCATGTCCGCATCGCGGAATCTTCCACAGCCTGCTGTACATTTCCGTTCTCCAGAGATTTTTTCATCTGATTCCTGGCTGCAAGCAGACCGCTGCTTTTATACAGAATATAAGCGGCCAGGACTGCCATTACAGCATATAGAATTTTCTGCAGCAGACTGTTTTTTCGCATAAATTCTCCCGGAAATATCCATTATTTTGTTATAATTTCCATCCGGCTGGAACAACCAGAGGGCTTTCCCGCAGGATGAAATAAGCCCCATATCTGTCCGGCAGATATGAGGCTTTCTGATATTCCCTTATTTAGTTTATGCAGTAATTGATCTGTGTAGAACCTGCGAAATGAGCGGCAGATCGGATAGGGGGAGTCCTCTCCCCCCTATCCGCCGCGCGAGGCGCGGGCAGCAAAGCTGCCAAAATTCCTTTCGCGCCCCTGCGCATCATACTACAAGGCCGCGGCGACCTCCTGATAAAGCTCGCTGCCCTCCGGGATTTTATAAAGCTCCCCCTCTTCTTTGCTGAAGCAAAAATAATCTTCTCCCTCTTTCGACAGGTAAATATGGTGAGAATCACCGTTCTTGTCTTTGACACTGATCTCCAGATCCCCTTTATGTGGCTGAAACTCTTTGTCAGACTCTGCCGGTGTACTCTCTCTGCTGTATTCATCCAGCAGCCTGACGATAGTCTCCTTCTTCGCCTGATCTGTCAGATCAACCTGCTCCATGTCGTCATTCGTCCAGGTGACCTCCACACTGTCGGCTACAAGCTCCTCCGACACCAGTGAAGCTCGTCCCGAGCTGAGCGTCAATACAAGTAATACAGCAATCCCCGCCACAATCAGTACCCAATAAAAACCCGTTCTCCCCTCAGGCTTTTGCATGATGACTCCTCCCCTCATAATATTGTATCCGATAAGCTATACCATCATTATACAGCAGGGAGCCGTGAAAAATGCGAAACTTTTCTTAAATTTTCCAGAGTAATTTTTTAAAGTTCCATTTTCCCGTCAGGTAATTCATTTACAAATGCTGGGTGTTCTGACGTTACAAAAGGATGTGCAGTATCTGTTAAGCAGAAATTAGGAACTAAGTTCTGCTTATAAGTTTTCCACATCACTTCTGCCGTACCACTCATTTTATTTCCTTTTAAAATATCGTAACAGTTGTGAAGTATATACTGGTGTCTGAATGCTTCCTTTGTTGTTGTTTCCATCGGATGCATTCTATCATCCGGCTCCAATTCCATATCAGAAAAACCAGATATACATTGATCTAATGAATCAAATACTTCATCAACTTTCTGGTTTATAAACGGATCTGATAGAAAACCTCTAATATCAAATATAATTAACAATTTTATAATTTCTGATATAAGGTCTGTTGTAATAAGTTTGCTTTTCGTTTGGTTTCCATTTTTCTGACAATTAACCCCTGCGTTTGTCTGTCTCACCTTATTCTCTACATCCTTAATGTAAGTACGCCAATTGGTTTCGTATTGACTATCCCATTCTTTTTCAATGAATACATATCTTGATTCTGAAAAATACTCTTTTAGTAAATTCTTCTCATCTATTGTCAATGGATTTCCTTTGTCATCTTCAATTTCCCACTGATCAAATACTCCAAACCTGTTATTGCGTTTAAAAACAGTATCTAAGACTTCTCCTTCATAAGAAGCTTTCAAATGCATAGTCAGACCAAATATTTCATTCAAAGCCTCCTGAGGTGCCCAGTAACATCCTGCTTTTATATCATAATAGTTAGATATAGCATTAATTTTTTTTATCTGTTTTGACACGCAAGTTACTTTTTCAATAATGTCACCACTCTCGTCAGAAAACTGTTCTTTACTATAACACCATACTGATGTTTTTTAGAATTATAGCACCACTCACGCATATAGCATTGAGGTACTAAATGTTGATTAACCGCTGTTTCATCATGTTTATCAGCTATTGGAATATTTGCCATATACGCCAACCTTTCTTAAAACAACCACTCATTAATAACGTGGTTTAATACTAACTATAATCTTATGAGTATTATCATTATTCACTGTAAGAATAAT
>JAJQBS010000030.1 GCA_021203145.1 Lachnospiraceae bacterium
AACACAAACAGGTGTTCCCTTTACTACTTTTCCTACAAAAATTTTACGCTAACATAGCGGGAAACGCCCCCTCGCTTCGGTCGGCGCTAAACAATCGTCCACTGGACGATCAGCGCAGCAGTGCCCATTCCAAAAGTGCTGCGCACTTGGGGCACTGCTATATTCCTGCGGCATACGAATCGCAAATCCTGTGTCGAATTTCGTCTTCCCATAGTGGATGTACTTATCTGGAATATCCCTGCATTCGATTGGACTGTTCTCAAAAAGAATATATTTTTCCTTTATTTTTTTACTCATATATTTTATGCATTCGTTTAAATATTCTAAATATTATTTACAAAATTTATGTTGACATATTCATTGTTTGTTTATATAATTATTATTGTTTTGTATCTCCCCGCAGTCAAAAAACATCAAAGAATGCCGCAGCTTATCCAGAATTGGATACGGTCAGCAGCTCTCCCGCCCGGATACATAGATGAACATCCGGGATGGAATATCGCTTTAAATGTTTATTTACCCCAGAGAATCAGCCCCCGGAGAATTGCAGGAAAATAAATCCGCAGGGGGTTTTCAATTTGTGTAAATGATAGTAAAATAAAGGAGGAAAATGAATGGCGGAAAAAGATGTGACAGAAAAATTGCTGGAGGATTATCCGGATGTTTTTGCCGATATTGTGAACGTCCTTGTCTATGACGGCGAAAACAAGGTAGATCCGGCTGACCTTGAGATTTCAGGGACGATCAGCCAGTATAAAGTCGGGAATGTCAGCCGCAGCCAGGAAAGGGACATCGCCAAGTACTGGAAGAAGGAGGACGTTCGCATCGGTCTTCTCGGGTTGGAAAATCAGACCAGCCCCGACCCCGACATCGCTCTGCGGGTCATCAGTTACGACGGGGCAGCGTACCGGAACGAGATGAATCAGGGTAACGCCAGATATCCCGTGGTGACCCTCGTCTTGTACTTTGGCACAGACAGCCGGTGGGGGCAGAAGTCACGCAGCCTTTATGGCCGGATCGGCGAACCAGACAAAAAGCTTGGGAGTTTTTTCTCCGACTACAGGGCAAACGTATTCGAGATTGCATGGCTTGACGATAAAACAGTTGCGAAGTTCAGGAGTGATTTCCGGATTGTAGCTGACTATTTTGTACAGATGCGGAAAAACCATAAGTATGTCCCTTCCGCAGAGACTATGGTGCATGTGGAGGAAGTGTTAAATCTCATAGCCGCTGTGTCCGGAGACAAGAGATTTCAATTTGCGCAGAATGAAAATGCAGAAAGGAAGGTAACAAAAATGGAAGACTGGTTAACCAGAGCATTAGACAAAGCGGCTGCTGAGGCGGCTGCCAAAGCAACTGCTGAAGCAAATGTCAAGGCAGCTGCTAAAGCTGCGGAAACATTGGTAAATAACGTCGATTCTCTCATGAAAAAAAGAGGGCTTTCAACGGAGGACGCATGTGATGCTTTGAGTCACACAGTGGAAGAATATCTATCGGCGAAAAAGCTTCTGGCAGATGCTGCCGCTGTGATTTGATGGATGGAAAACGATTTACGCCGTTCACTGGAGGCAAAAATCAACCGCAAAATCAGACAGGGGGATGATTAGTCCCCCCCCTCCACTCCACCTGGCATACCGTTCGGCGCCAAGACGGTTCAATTCTTTTCTTTTAGCTGGTCTTCAAGCCATGCGTCAAGTTCATCTTTGGTGCCTTCATTATGCAGAATTTTCCGGAAAATGTCAAGCGTAACTAGATGTATTAGCAGGGCCAGGGGGTATGCCCCCTGGCCCTGCTTTGTGTTTGTGTTGTTTCTATGTTTTTTTGTTTCAGTTTCTGCTTGCGCCGTCTGTCACTTTTCAGTCACGTGCTCCACGCTCGCGGCGTCTTAAGTAGAACATTTCTGCTACGATGATTGCCAGTGCCAGAAGCAGCAGGGCGAAGTACTGTGCGAGCGGCGTTTCATCGCCGGTCTGTACAGCTTCTTCCGTATCGGTCTCGGTCTCAGTCTCGGATTCGGATTCTGTCTCTTCCTCTTCTTCGATCTCTTTATTCGTGATGGTTACGGTCGCCTCTGTGTCTGTCGAGGTCAGGGTTACCTCTGAGCCGCTGTAGGACACGGTGTAGCCGAAGCTTGCGTCGTCTGCTACCGGAACTACGTTGCCGTCTTCGTCTATCTCGACCTCTGTCACGTAGAGTACGGTATCCTCATCGCCTGCAGCCGCTACGTCTATGGTCACACTCACTTCCGAGCCTTCCGAGCCGTCTGCAGCAAGATCCAGTTCTACGATGTTCGTGGATACGTTCTCCGCGAGTGTCGTGTAGGACGAGTCTGTGAAGATTCCTGCATAGAATACTGCGTCGCTTGCGAGTGCGCTGCCGTCCGCGTCAAGCAGTATCTTCGTGATGGTCAGGTATCCCTGTACGTAGAACCCGGTCGGAATTTCTACAAACTGGTTCTCGAAGGTGATCTCTGCCGCCATGCCGTCCGCAATGGTTACGGAGTTCTCGTCGTTGTCAAATGTTACCGCGAAGAGTGTTCCGTCCGAAATCGTTCCGGAGAGAATCGCTGTGCCATCTTCCTCGCACTCACTTACGTAATAGGTTCTGCCGATTTCGAGACCGGTGAAGGTCACGCTCTCGGATGCGGAGTTTTCGAAGGTCAGCGCCTTTACTTCCGTCATACGGGTAGTGCAGTCTTCGTCTGCGTACAGTGCCACGTAGAAGGTGTAATCTTCAGCAGTGATTTCTACGCCGTCCCAGGTAAGGGTCTTGGTCACGGTCACTGTCGCGTCTTCACTGATCTCTACCGGCACCGGGTTTTCTACCTTATTGGTATCCACCGCGGCCGCGTTGCCGATCTGTACGCTTGCTGTGTTTACTACGTCTCCTTCGGTCTCGCCGTCTGCGAGGATGGTCGCATCGCGGTTCACCTGTACGGTCAGGGTCACTGTACCGGAAGTAAATGCCTCCACATTTGCCAATGTCCAGGTCACCGTATGGCTTGCTGTGTCATACACGCCTGCCGGACTGGAGCTTACATAGTCCACGCCCGCATCCAGAGCGTCTGTGATCGTCACGGTCGCTGCAGTATTGTTGTAGTTGTAGTAGCTGATCGTGTAGACCAGTTCGTCTCCCACTGCTACAGAGTTACCGCTTCCGACAGCCACGGTCTTGGTCGGGTCTACCGGAGCATCCGATTCGATCGGATTTTCTACCTCGTTTGTCATTCGACTGTAGGTATTTCCAACATCCTTTCCGATCTCTACCAGCGCGTCGTTCACAACGCTTGCGGTCGTATCACCGGTGTCCAGAGTCTTTGCATTCTCATTTACCTTCACAGTCAGCGTCACGCTGCCTTCGGTATAAGCGTTGACCCCTTCCAGTGTCCAGGTGACGGTATGGATATCAGAGTCGTAAACGCCGCCATTGTCGGATTTTACATAGTCCACGCCTTCATCCAGCTCGTCTGTGATTATCACAGTTGCCGCATAGCTCAGGTAGTTGTAGTAGGTGATCGTATAGACCAGCTCATCTCCCACTGCTACCAGATCGCCGTCATCGGTTGTGCCGTCGTTATCGTCGATTTCCACGGTCTTGACCGGATCTACCGGATCGTCGTTCACCGGATTGGTCACCAGGTTCGTTGTGGCAGAATTTCCGCCGATGTATACGTCCGCATCATTTTCTACAGTTTCCCCTGTGCTGCTGTTGACCTTTACTGTCAATGTCACGTAACCGCCGGTAAATGCGTCCACATCTTCAAATGTCCAGGTAACCGTATGATCCTCTTCATCATAGACGCCGCTATTGCTGGAGCTCACATAATCAACTCCGTCATCCAGTTCATCCATAATGATTACATTCACGGCCGTGTTTGTGTGGTTGTAGTAGGCGATGGTATAGGTAATCTGATCTCCATGGTTCACAGCACTGCCGTTTACACCAGCCTCGCTGTCTGCGGATACCGCTTTCTCCGGATCACCCGGGTCATCTGGATCGATCGGATTTTCCACCTTATTCGTGTCTACTGCCGCATCATTGTTAATCGCCACGCTCGCGGTGTTTTCAACCGTAGCAGTCGTCTCGTCATCGCCCACGATCCAGGCGTTCTCGTTGACCTGTACAGCCAGGGTCACTGTGCCTTCCGTCAGCGGAGTCACATTTTCCAGAGTCCAGGTGACAGTATGGGTGGCTTCATCATACACGCCATTGTCAGAGGAATCCAGATAGGTCACGCCCGCATCCAGCTTGTCAGTGATTGTGACATCAGCAGCCGTGTTGTTGTAGTTATAGTAGCTGATCACGTAGGTAATCATGCTGCCTATGCCTACACTGCTGCCTGTCAGTGTGTTGGTCGTCTCATTAATCGTTGCGTCTGCGTCGTATCCGGATGGGCTGGTCGCGCTGATCGTCTTCGTCGGGTTGACCGGATCTTCCGACTCGAGCGGATTCTCCGGTACGTTTGTATAAGCCGGTTCCTCCGTTTCCTCTGGATCAGTCTCTGTATCCGTATCACTGGTATTCGCAACAATGGTTACAGCCGCCTGGTTTGCGATCGACGCTACCTCCGTGTAGGTAAATTCATAATAAACATCCGGATCTGTCGGATCTACCGCACTGTAGGTCTGATTTGCCGTCTTTGCATCATCATTTACTCTTACAGTCAGCGTCACGCTGCCTTCTGTAAACGGACTCGCATTCTCAATTGTCCATGTCACGGTATGATTCGTCTCGTCATAGACTACTGTACCGGTTCCGGCCACCGCTGTCGCTTTGTTTACCACATTACCGTTCCCATCTGTCGCGGATACGAAGTCTACCCCGTCATCCAACGTATCTGTGATGGTCACAGTCGCCGGCGTGCTGTTGTGGTTGTAGTAGCTGATAGTGTAGGTTACCTTATCGCCCACGGAGACGTACAGATTCTTGCCATCCGTCTTCGTCTGCACATTTCCTTCTTCATCCTCTACATAATAGATCGCCTTGGACGGATTCTCCGGGTCATCCGGCGTGAGCGGGTTGGTGACGATATTGGTTGTAGCCGCACTGTCATTTCCAATCTGGACGCTTGCCTGGTTATCCACGGTTGTGCTGTCAGCCCACTCGCTGCTCAGCCCATCACCCGCTGTCTTCGCATCCTCGGTGACGCGGACGGTCAGGGTAACGGAACCGCTTTCGTAGGCCTCTGCGGTAAATACCGGCCATTTGACATAGGTGTCGTCGTTGCTTTCAAAAACATCATCCGCCGTAAGCTCTTTGCCATCCCTATCCGTTGCGGAGACGAATTCCACACCACTATCCAGCTGATCCGTAATGGTAATATCCGTTTCCACGGCATAGTAGTTATAATAAGTGATGGTGTAAGTGATTTCATCGCCCACGGAAACGGCCTCATAGTTGGTGGTTCCGTCCGTGTCAGTGCTCACCGCTTCGACTGCTTTGCCATTTATAGCGGTCTCAGTCTTCGTGGGGTCTTCCGGATCATCATCAACCGGATTTGTTACTTCATTGGTCTCTACATAACTGTTGTTACCAATTTGTACCCACGCGGTATTTTTAACTGTAGACTTCTGCGCGCCATCCTCTACCTTTACAGTAACCGTAACGGTACCTGTCTCATAGGCAGCCGCCGTAAACTCCGGCCATGTCACCTTATGTTCTGTGCTGTCGTATACGCTTTCATCAAGAATGTCTCCATTCTGATCCGTTGCAGATACAAACGACACATTGTCATCCAGGTAATCATAAATATTTACGGTCTTTTCTTTACTGTAGTTATTGTAGTAGCCGATCACATAGGTAATCTCATCACCGACAGAAACATTCGCACCTGAAGCTCCCGCACTGGACGCAGCTACCGCCTTTGTCGGATTTTCCGGATTGTCATCGACCGGATTCTCCACAATGTTTGTATCCTGCGTCACATCGTTTTCCACATCTCCGGTGGATACAGTCACAGTCGCCTGATTTTCTACTGTATTCTCCGTACTTCCTTCCGTCACGGCAGTGGACAATACCTGCACCTGGAAGGAGACTGTTCCTGCTGTCAGCGGATCAACCGTGAGTGTCCAGGTAATCGTATGAGCTTCCTCATCGTAAACCCCATTATCAGAAATCGTTCCTTCCACTACAGATACATCATCGTCCAGTTCATCCGTAATGGTGACAGTTGCCTGCGTATTATTATGATTGTAATATGAAATCTCATACGTGATGACAGCTCCGATGCTCACAGCTTCATACTCATCCGTTCTGGTTCCCGTATTCTCATCTGTACTGCTGTCCACAAGCTCCTTATTTGTCTCGGTCTTCTCCGGCTCTGTCTTATCTTCCGGCTCCAAGGGATCCTCTACCACCTCTGTATAGGAAGCTGTACTGTTTCCAATATACACTGTCGCCTGATTTGCAATCGACGCCGTCGTATCATCCTCTGTGCCGTAGGTCAGGCTTCCATCGCCATTTACCTCATAGTCATTCTCTGCCGCAGTCGCGTCTTCATTTACGGTCACATACAGCCTCACATAACCACCCGTAAAGGCTGAGACTGTCAGAGTCCAGAGAACCGATCTGGCAGGCACTACAATTTCTGTTCCGTCTATCTCTATTGTCGTTCCATCCTCATAATACACACCGTTTCTGTTCGCGCCCCGGTAGGTCACGCCAGTATCCAGTGTATCAATGATGTAGATGGTCGCTGTACTGTTTGTGTTGTTGTAATAGCCGATCTGATAAGTCACAATGTCCCCAACAGATACATATAGATTACCAGACTCATCCCTTGCCGTTACATTCACTTCCTTATTAGAATCATACACACTAACAAGCCCTTTTGTCGGAGCCGTTTCCTCATCATCTTCCAGAGGATTTGTGATGATCTCTGTGGAGTATACATTTTCTTCCGTGGTGGTAACGGTCATGGTCGCCTGATTATCGACCGTTGCTGTCGTCTCCGTCGTCACCTGCTTCGCATTTTCGTTTACCTCCACAACCAGGGTGACGATACCGCTCTCGAACGGATCCGCCTCGATCGTCCAGGTGACAGTATGAGTATCTGCGTCATAGCTGATAGTAACATCCGTGCCTGTCGCTTCATCGGTGTCAGCCGCTGCCAGAGTCAGGCTGCCATAAGACGCGCTGACGAAGTCCACGCCGGTATCCAACGGGTCGGTGATGGTAACGGTGGCCTCGGTGTTGTTGCCATTATACCAGTCGATTTCATAGGTGATGATGTCGCCCACGGAAACCTCGTCATAGTAACCACTTATTGCATCCAGGGTGGCATTACCTTCATTTACAGTGGTCTCTTCCTTTGTCACCTCAGGATCCTCTGCGTCACGCGTATTGGTGAAGTTAAAGGTGTAATTATCAACATCCTTCTCCAGGCTAGATGTGTAATTATATTCCAGAGTCTTACTCAATGTTTCTGCCACAGAGTAATAGTACTCATACCTGCTGTCATCGTACTTCGGCAGCCCTACATATTCACCCGCATCAGCATCGTAATACCAATAAATGGAATAAACATCACCATTCCAGTCCACGATGTAGGTGCCGTCGACACTGGTGCCGGGGTACTCAACCTGAGTTAAAGTAGTCAGTGACGTACTTTCGCTGTTCCGGGTAACAGTCAGGGTGATCTCTGTTTCGTTGTTATGATCCAGTCCGCCATCCACCCAGGTCTTAGTACCGGTAAGGGTTACATACTTCTGCTCCAGTGTATTTGTGATAATAAACCGGTCGCTGCTGGAATAATCGTCGGTATAGACTTCACTGCCATTGGAGTAAGTGGTCGTATATCCATTGATGTTTTCCTCTACTACCTTGTAGGTTATCTTGTTCCCGCTCGAGTCGTACTGCGGCAGGTTCAGGATATCCCAGTCATTTGTGTAAAGCGTACCCCAGTTTACCGTATAGGAGTCAGTGTACTCCTTCCAGGCAGTGCTATCTGTTATTTCCGTATCCGTGGTGTAGTACAACGTCAGCGTCACATCATCCTTGTTCGTCGTATGCGTTGCTCCGCCGTCTACCCAGGTCTTGCGGCCATAGATGTCCACGATACCGGCGTCAAAGGTATTTACGATAACTGCACTGGACGTGTCAACCACGTCATCGCCGTTCCAGTCCGTATCATTCGTACTGCTGGTCTTTGCACTTAATGTCCCATTGCCATTGTCTGTTACAGTCAACGTGATCAGATGGCCATAGGTCTGCGTATCATAGGTCAGATCATCCAGAGTGTAAGTTCCATCAGCGTTTTCTGTAGCGCCAGAAGGAGCAACCTCCGTCACCCGGTATTCCCAGCTTCCGACGTCGTCCTGATCCAGAGCGAATGTTACCAGTTCCATCAGGGACATAGCAACCGTCTTATCATCGTTCACATAATAGGACTTAAGTGCTTTTAGCTTAGCGCCTGTCATGGTAACGGTAATATACCGGTTGCCGCTTGAATTCGTCAGTACATCATATTCGCTTTCATCGACAAACGGCGCACTGCTGTCAAGGGCTTCGATCATGAAGGTAAATTCATCATCATCGCTGAAGTCACGACCGTCCAGCACCTTGTAAGCGGAAAGAGTTGCTTCTCCCTTAGCAGAATAGTAATTCCTGAAGAACATAGAATTGTAGGTGGCTGTAGAACCCAACTGTGTTCTTCCGTTTGCATCGTAATAGGTCGTCTCCGTCTCTTTAACTGTCAGGACACCGTCCACATCTTCCACAACGACTGTCACTATATAATAGTGGGTGTCATAAGTGACGTAGTCAAAGGTTCCTGCCTCTTCGGAAACTTTATACCAATAGGTACCTGCCGTATCGAATATGATCTCATAGCCAAAAGCGCCCGTAGAGCCATTGGAGCGATAAACCGGATCTCCGATCGCTTCCCCGCCCTCATCCAGCTCCTGGATTTCGATCGTAAATTCACCTTCTGCCAGACTACGGCCAACCAGCGTCTTCGTCGCCCTTAAGATGATCGAAGTTTCCGACGCATCATAAGTATTTACAAAAGAAGCTGTGAAGGTATCATCTTTCACATTTTCATTGTCACTGTGCGTGCTGGCCGCTATAAAGGACGTATAAGAGTTGGTATCACTCTTCACATTAGAAGTCGTCCTTGTGCCATCCTCGTTTTCCACATTTTTTGTCATGGATACCGTGGCAATCAATTCACCGTTCGAATCATCTTTGCTGACTACAACAGTCAGGGTATAACGGGTCGAATCATAGACGACGCCGCCGGATCCAGTACCGGTCTCTTCCTCCTCATAGATCACATATGTGTACGTGCCTACCTCGGTATAAACGAAGGCATTTTCCTGCACGATAGTCCATGTGATTGCTTTATTTGTATCTCCTGTGGAAACAGTGACCGTACCGGTCGCCACAGTTTCACCCGCATCTTCGTCCGCGTTCGCGTTTTCCATAGACTGATTTACGGTATAATTGAAGGTCTTGGTCGCACTATCTGTTCCGGTAAACGTTTTGGTGCCGTTTATCAGTGTCGCCAGGCTCACAGAAACGGATTCTTCCACGTTGGTGACCGTGACTGAAACGGTAGCACCCGTTCCGTCCACATCAAAGCTTACGGTATGGTATTTCACGTATGCGCTTTCAGTGCTGTCATAAGCATAGCTTTCCTTGACATTACTCACATTCGAAACACCCGTGCCGCTCACAGATACTGTCGTATCGTAGGAATGCGCATGACTTCCTACCAGGTACTCGGTCAGATATAGGGTTCCAATCGGAACTTCATTGAACGTAGCCGTGCCGCCTGCGCTGATTGTCGATGTGCCAATGGAGACAGCTGTCTCAACTACCCCATCTCCATCCTCATCTACATAGGTATAGAGGGCAAAGCGGAAGTTATCCTGATTGTCAGTCGTTGTCAATACAGTGCCATCCTCCTCCGTCACGACTTTTTTCACCGTGACGGTCGTGGTCTTTAACGTATTGGTCAGTTCGACATTACGGTCTGCAGCAGGTGTGACAGTTGCATCGCCGCTAAAGGTATAAGCGCTTAAATCAGCTGTTCCAGAATTTTCCGAAATCTCATAGGTCAGAGCCACGCCTTTTTCATCATAAGCTGCCACACCGTCAAACACCAGCGTCCAGGTATTGCTGCTCTCATCCCAGGTGTAACCTGTCGTTGAATATGTGTATGTTTTGCCATCCGTGGCATTGGTGGCCGTAATGGTGACAACAAATTCTTCGCCATCATTATCCGGCCGCGTATAATATGCGTTACTCTCGTCTACCCAGTACTTGTATAAAATCAGACGCGCTGTTCCGGTAATGGTATTGGTGATCGTGATGCCGGCCTCGTCCTCGGCTGTCACATCTACATCATCTTCACCGGACACGGTCCACTGGTACTGATAGCCATCCACAGTGATCGTAGAACTTGTCTCAGCAACCGTATAAGTTCCTGCCGGCAAGTCTACCAGGGTAACACTGCCGTTTGCGGGAACAGTCACCTTAGTTACGCCGCCAGACACCGACCAATAATTCCCGTTGCTATCGGCTACGCTTTCCAGCTTAGCAAGCTCTCCATTCGTTCCCGTCACTGTGAAAGTAAATGTCAAATCAGCCAAAATATCGGAAGTAATAATACTGCTGTCCGCATTTACTTTTTTATTCAGTGTCAGCGATGCCGTCTCAAGGGTATTCGTAATGGTATACCCCTCCGTAATATCGCCTGAAACAGATGATGTATATGCAGAAGGCAGATTGCTCTCTTCCGCCACGGTATATACTATTTCATTATTATCATCGTCATACTTTGGCAAGTCTTCAAACGTACCTGCCCAGCTGTTGCTTTCACTGAGCGTCAGGCCTACCGCCGTTTCCCCATCGTCTTCTGTGACCGGGTCACCACCAGCGTAGAGATACACCGTCACATCGTCAGGACGGAGGCCATAATAGTCATCGTCATCATCCCAGACCTTCTCGACCGGAATATCCACAGTCTCCTCGCCGTAATAATTGACCACATAGAAGGTCACAGATGTGACCGAATCTGTCTCAGCCTTATCGCTGGTCAAATCAGTCAGGGCCTTGCTAGTCGTTGTTGCAGTCACATCGCCATTAGAATCATATGTAGTCAGCACATAGTAAGTACTTGTGCTCACATAATTCATCTCGGTTCCATCTGTTGTGGTGACACTTGTAGCCGGTGTATCCTCCACAACATAGTAATCTCCGACGTCTATGTTATAGAGGACGGAAGCCATTCCGCTGCTTGCAACAGTCAATGTCGCCGTCTGCTCAAGCACGTCATTCGACGTGTTACCATCATTTTCTGTGGCGTCATAAAGATAAATTTTGTAGTCTGTATCCTCGATCGCCAGCAAAGCTTTCGTCTCGCTGTCCCGAACCTCTTTGATAATCGAAATGGAGCCTCCAGTCATTTCCGCACTGATTGTAAAGTCCATACCGGATCCGGATCCCTGATACGTCTTGTTTGTAGTAGTCGACCAATTATTGGGCAGCCCCGGGCAGTTATTGTCACTGTCCCAATAACTGAACGTATCATAGAAGGTCATTACCACTGTGTAGCTTGCCCCGGTGTTACTATCCGAGAAAGTAACACTGGTAGTGAACCAGAAGGTATAGTATATCGGATCGGACAGTGTACCGATCGGAAACTCTCCTTCAAACCGCACCTGCGCAACGCCGTCTGAACCTGAACTCCCGCTGGCGTTCATTCCATCGACGATATACGTATAATAATTATTACTGCTGTCAAACGCCGTCAGTCCCCAGGTATCTGTGGGGTTGCCATCATCGTCATAAAAATCACTGTTTGACAAAGTAATGGTAGTCGTATACTCCTTGCCGTTAATGGTCAGCGATGCCGTCGGATAAAGAGAGAGATCAATATGATCAACCGTATAGCCTGAGTATTCTCCTGAAGAATCCCCTGAACTCTCTGTCTCACTGTATATCAGGTAAATATACGACATATTGGACATGCCCGTCCAGCTAATATTGCTATTATTGCCTGTCGTCCCATATTGCCATCCGCTGTTGCCTCCGTTGCCGTTGTAGCGAATGTATTCTGCGGCTGTACCACTGCTATATGTTCCTGTGCTAACACGTGCGCTCTGATAATACCAGGCAGCACTGTCCACTGTCACAGTATAGTTTGAAGCCAAAGTAGAAAGTGTCAGGTAACTGTTATTTTCCGTCCCATCAAATGTGTAGGGAGAGCTATCCGCACTTATGACAGCACTACTCAGCGTGTTTCCACTGGTATCCACAAAATAAACTGTAAAACTCTTTGAAGCAGTATAGGTATCCCTGTTGGATCGGTAGGAATAAGAATAGCTGAGAGTATCTGACGCATCTGACAGTGTCGCCGCCGTCACTGTCGGCTCGCTGTCGTCTACCGCGATGGTCGCTACGCCGTAGCTGGAGAATTCGTCAGCCTGAAAAAAGCCTCATCTGCTCCTAACTCGACTTCCGCGTCCTCGACCTCTTCCGCCACGCCGTCGTCAGTCAGATGATAGACCTTCGCCTCTTCCGCGGTCAGCTCCTGCTCTTCGTCCTCGGTCGCGATGTCGATGTTGCTGAAAGCTACCTCGACCTGGCCCTGCGGCTCGATCTCATTGCCATCCACATCGTAGAACGTGATGTTGACCACGATCGCGTCCACGACGGTCTGGCTCTCTTCGAGCTGCTCTTCTACCGCCGCAATAAATTCCTCCGGGTCTGTCCGCTCGGCTGCCATGGTCACGCCCTCAGGGAATACACCCTCTCCGGCGGTCACGGTTACGAGAATACTGCTGAACTCATCGGTCTCTTCTGTCACCGCCTCCAGAGTCACTGCCGGCATGGAGACCGTTGCCTCAGTCTCAGTCTCAGTCTCTGTCTCTGTCTCCGTCTCGGTCTCTGCTTCTGCGTCCTCGGCCGTCTCCGCCTCGTCAGCGTCCGTATCAGGCTCTGCCTCCTCGGTGTCCGCTTCCGTCAGAGCTTCCGTTTCGTCCGCTTCGGTGTCGGCTTCCACGTCAGTCTCGTTCTCTTCCGCAGCGTCCGTGTCGGCCTCTGTGTCAGATTCGGTATCCGGCTCTGCCGCATCGTCAGATCCGCTCTCAGCGTCTCCCGTCTCTCCCGATGCAGAATCGCCAGTCTCCCCTGCGCCGTCTGACGAAGAATCCTGCGCGTCATTTACAGAAGGATCTGCCGGGTCTGTCGTATCATCCCCAGGCACCCCCCCCTACTGTCTCTCCTGCGGCCTGTGTCTCGGCCGGCTCGTCCTGCGCGGATGTCTCCTGGACATCATCCCCATCAGCAGCCGCTGCCTGCGTCTCTGCTTCTGTCGCGCTCTCGGTCACTGCCTCTGTCTCCCATTCGGAAGCAGCCACCGTGCCGTCATCCGCGAGCGTGGTAATGCCTGCCTGCTGGAATACCAGAGACAGAGTCAGCACCATCGCCAGAATCCGGCTGATTCTAGTTCTTTTCCTCATACTGTTGTTCCCCTTTCTTTGATTTCCCTATTACTTTCTCCTCTGATCGTATAACCAAATGCATGGTCAGGATAGTGATTGCAATTATATTATATTTTCCAGGAAAGTTCAACAATAATCCGGCGAACGGTCGATTTTTCAGTTAAACGGTAAATTTTTTATGTTGCCTTCGAAAATGTGAGGGGTTTTATTTTTGGTTTCAAATAATTTGCATTTATGAATCGTGCTAAGATATGCTTATTTTCGTAAATAGCCAAATTGTTTATTAATTAGTGATATTTGCTGTTGTCCCTGACGCTGCTCCTGATCCATTGGCTGCCGCTGGCGTTACTCCTGATCCATGGCTGATGCTGGCAGTCTGAGCGGGTCGAATGCAAAAAAAGCGTACAGGAGGGAGACTATCCCCTGTACGCTTGTTAATGCTTCTTTCAGCCTGGTCAGAATGGCAGCGTCCGGCCTGGTCTGCTCTTCGATCAAAAACCATTCAACCAGCCATTGCAGCCAGCTTCCTCTCCAGTGCCTCGATCCGACTGTCTTTCTCTTTTAATTGTTCCTGCTGTTCTTCGATCTGACCCTTATACTCTTCGATCTGAGCCTTATGCTCTTCGATCTGACCTTTCTGCTCTTCGATCTGACCTTTCTGCTCTTCGATCTGACCTTTCTGCTCTTCGATCTGAGCCTGCTGCTCTTCAATCATATACTGTACGGTATTTCTGTCCATTTCGCGCAGCGCTTCTGAAAAATATCCCATAATATCCTCCATATTCCCGCACAGCTTATAGACATCATGATACAGCTCCCGGAAATGCGGATACTGCCGGATCAGAAGTTCGATCATCTCCGGGGCATCCTCGCACAAAAATGTCAGCCATGCGTCAAGTTCGCTTTGGATACCCCTATTGTGCAGAATCTCGCGGAAAATGTCAAGCGGAACATAGACATATTCCTGCGGCATATGGATTGAAAGTCCTGTGTCAAATTTCGTCTTCCCATAGTGGATGTACTTGTCTGGAATATCCCTGCATTCGATCGGACTGTTCTCAAAAAGAATGATCGTGTAGACATCCTTAATATACCGGTACGAAAATTGTATTTCCTGGGATTTCTTGTCCGTCTTCACACGCTGGTACTGGCGGAGCAGCAGATCCGCGGAATAGCAGCTGCTCCTCTGCCCTGGAAACGCGTAACCGATCTTCTGCATCTCAACATTAGCGATACTCCCGTCCTCCAGCTTTACTACAATGTCCATGGCAAGCAGCGTATCCTCCGCCGCCATCCGGCTCTCGTTCGGCAGCACCTGGAGGATTTTGACATTCTTTTTGAGCAGGAGAGAAAGGAATTTTTCCAGACGCTCCGGGTGAATGTCCGGGTTCATCACCTGCTTGAAGAAGGGGTCGTACAACAGCTTGCAGCCCTTCACGCCGGTGCAGAAGTCCAGAAATTCCTTCTGTTGATCGGAATCCCAGCTCTTGTAGAGCGCTTCCAGGGCCGGCTTCTGGCTGATTTCCGTCAAGACCTCCTGTTTGGTGCGGATCATCGGAAAGTACTTTTTCAAAATCTGTTTAGTCATACACATATCTCCTTCATGTTTTTGATTTATATCATGATTTTATGTCCGATGATTGCCAAATGCAAGGAACATATTTATAAGAAATAATTAACTTTTTATTAATATACTTGCTGTATGTTGCGTCTTTGCCATCAAAATAGTGCCTTTTCTGGTTCCTCATTCCCGCTTTCTTCATTCGAAAAGCTGCTGAAAAGCCGGGAGTTTTTCAACATCCATCTCATAATTTACTCTTTAGGAGTAAAATCTTGCGGGAAGTTCAATGTCAGTCTTGTCAGGATTACAGGAAAATGAATCAGCAGAGGGTTTTCAATTTGTGTAATTGATAGTAAAATAAATGAAAATGCAGAAAGGAAGGTAACAAAAATGGAAGACTGGTTAACCAGAGCATCAGACAAAGCTGCAGATAAAGCCACCGCTGAAGCTACTGCTAAAGCCGCAGAAACGTTGGTAACTACCGTTGATTCTCTTATGAAAAATGAAGGGTTTTCAATAGAACGCGCCTGCCGTGCTATAAATTCTACCGTGGCAAAATATGAGTCAGCAAAAAAATTCCTGGCTGATTCTGTGGAGGCTGTCTGATTTTGTTTGAATGCACATTGGTGTCTGGCACCATTACACAAGCAGGGCCAGGAGTATGCCCCCTGGCCGGTTCTTTGTTATGTTATGATTTTCAGAAACGAGAACCGACTGCCTCATCCAATCCGCAGGCGGAATTTCCTTGCTTCTTTTTCGCTGTTGATCTTCTCGATTTCGGCGCCCAGGCTTCTGAGCTTTTCCTCAAAGCTCTCATAGCCGCGCTGGATATAGATGATGTCGTCGATGATGGTGATACCCTCGGCGGCGAGTCCGGCGATGACGAGCGCCGCTCCCGCGCGCAGATCCAGTGCGTTGACGCGCGCGCCGGAAAGCTTATCCACGCCGGTGATGATGGCCGTGTTGCCTTCTACCCGGACGCAGGCTCCCATGCGGGTCAGCTCATCCATGTAGCGGAAACGGTTGTCAAAGATGCTCTCTGTCACGATGCTGGTGCCCTGCGCCAGAGCCAGGGTCACGCCGATCTGCGGCTGCATGTCGGTCGGGTAGCCAGGATAAGGAAGTGTCTTTACGTTCGTGCTGCTCAGACGCTTTGAGGCTACGACGCGTACCGCGTTGTCAAACTCCTCCACCTCACAGTTGATCTCCAGAAGCTTGGCCGTGGTCGCCTCCAGATGCTTCGGGATAACGTTTTTCACCATGATGTCGCCCCGTGTTGCGGCGGCTGCGAACATAAAGGTGCCGGCCTCGATCTGATCAGGGATGATAGAGTATTCGGTCTTGTGGAGCTTCGCCACCCCGCGGATGCGGATCACGTCAGTACCGGCGCCGCGAATGTTGGCTCCCATGCTGTTCAGGAAGTTCGCCACGTCTACGACGTGGGGCTCGCGGGCGCAGTTTTCAATGATGGTGTAGCCTTCAGCCATCGATGCGGCCATCATGATGTTGATCGTCGCGCCGACGGATACGGTGTCCAGGAATATATGGCTGCCGTGCAGGTGGTCTGCGGTCGCCACGATGTAGCCGTTCCGGATAATTACCTTTGCGCCAAGAGCCTTGAAGCCTTTGATGTGGAGGTCGATGGGCCTGCTCCCGATGTTACATCCGCCGGGAAGGGGCACTTCGGCCTTTTTATATTTGCCGAGGAGGGCGCCGATCAGATAGTAGGACGCCCTGATTTTTTTGATATATTCGTAATCGACACTGACATCGCCGATGTCCCTGCTGTTGATCATAACCGCATGGCGTGTGACACGGTCGACCCGCGCGCCAATGCTCTCCATCGCTTCCAACAGGACGTTGATATCTCTCACATCGGGCAGGTTGTCAATCAACACTGTGTCGTCCGTCATGATGGATGCGGCCAGGATGCCGAGTGCCGCATTTTTTGCGCCGGAGATCTCCACCTCTCCCGCCAGTGGATTCCCTCCTCTGATAATATACTGTTCCATAGAACACCTCTGCTATCTTTTATTCATACTCCCTGTCTGATCCATGGCAGACCGTGTCTCTGCCGGAAATCTGTGCTTCCGGCACGCAGAATACAGGACACTCTGCTTTCCGATCCTGTATCCGTTTTCCGCCTGCCAGATGGTAATATTAAGGCGATTTTCCGGTTCCCCTCTTCCGGAAAATGAGCGAAATTAGTGTCAGTATACCACATTTTTATCAATTGTAAACAAAAATTCACAATTTAGCAATTTTTCGTCACAATGAACCAAACGTTTGTTCCTGCACCAGATAATACCTGCTCATAGTATCACCCTTCATAGGTTCTCATTTTGCTTATTTAACATTTCACTGTCCGGTTCGGATTTTTACGTGTTTTTTTCGCATCTTTCCGCACACTGAATCCAAAGCTTCCGAGGTTTTCGCCGAGGGAATAGTAGGAGCCGTGCGAGTAGACCATGAGATCTGCGTCGTTCAGACGCAGCCGGCCTTTGTCGTCCAGATAGCGGCTGTCGACGTCGACGCTCAGGACATCGGATAAAAACATGTGATGGGAGCCGAGCTCGATCATGTCCCGGACGCGGCACTCGATGTTGACAGGGCTTTCTTTAATCAATGGGGCGGATATTTTTGAAGCGGGGGCTGCGGTCAGATGGGTCTCCCTGAATTTGTCTACGTCGCGGCCGGAGCGGACGCCGCAGTAATCCGCTGCGCGGGCAAGCTTTTTCGTTGTCAGGTTGATGACAAATTCTCCCGTCTCGCGGATGATGCCGTAGGAGTACCTCTCCGGCTTTATGGAGATGGATACCATCGCCGGCGAGCTGCAGATGGTGCCCGCCCAGGCGACGGTGATAATGTTCGGACGCTCGTCCGGCCGGGCGCAGCTGACCATTACGGCCGGGAGAGGGTAAAGCATGTTGCCGGGTTTCCATGTTTCTCTTGCCATGTTTTTCCTCCGCGATTTTTTCGCGCCGACAGACGACGCGCATCTCACGTGCTCAGGTGACCGGGAAATTTTCGCAAATGTAGTTACACCCTCATAAGCTAGCAGGATGCCGATCATCAGGCGCGGCACTTGCTGTTTCCGCTAATGCTGTTATACCCCCGTGAGTCGACTGATAGCAGTCATCGGGAGCGGCCACGGGTTCTGCTTTCGTTTGCGCTGTTACGTTACACCCCCGTCAGCTGGCTGATACCGGTCATGAGGGACGGCACGAGCTGCTTTTTGCGGGAGACGAGGCCTTTCAGGCGCACGCTGCCATTCTCCAGATGCTCATGCAGGGAGGCCTCTATGATATCCACGTCGTCTTTTCCGTAGCAGAGCAGCTCCGTGGTCTCTTCGATGATGTCGGTCAGCATGAAGCAGACCATGTCCAGTTCTTTTTTCTCAATCATATTTTTCAGGAAGGGGACAATGCGCTCTTTGATGTCCTGAAGCTCCTCCTCGTTCATGGACGTAATCTGGCCGACGCCGACGTTCATGTCGCCGAACTCAAATCGCTTGAAGTCCTGGTAGCAGATTTCTTCCGGGGTCTTTGTCGCGAGATCGCTGCCTGCCGCAAACATCTTTTTGGCAAAATCTTCGCATTTGATCCCGGCGACGGCGGACAGGGCTCTCGCCGCGTCGACGTCCATCGGCGTACAGGTCGGTGAGCGAAAGATCAGAGTATCGGAGATGATTGCGGCGCACATCAGCCCTGCAATGTCCGGCGGAATTTCAATGCAGTTTTCACGGAACATGGAATAGATGATCGTGCTGGTGCAGCCGACCGGCTGATTGCGGAAGTAGACCGGGTTGATCGTCTCGAGCGAGCCAAGCCGGTGATGGTCGATGATTTCCATGATCTCCGCGTCCAGCACGTTGTCCACCGCCTGAGAGACCTCGTTGTGGTCTACAAGGATCAGGCCGCGCTTGCGCACACCCAGCAGGTTCCGCCGGGAAATCATGCCCACGTAGTTTCCGCTCCGGTCCAGGATCGGGAAGTCACGGTAGCGCTTTTTGGACATGATATCGCGGATGGATTCGGTGTAATCGTTCAGGTTAAAGGTCAGCAGCTTTTCTTCCTTCTGCATAAAAAATTCGACCGGCATGCTCTGGTTGATCAGACGGGCGACAGCGTAGGTGTCGAGCGGCGTGACGATGACCGTGCAGCCGTGTTCCTCGGCCAGCCGCTGTATCGTGCGGGAGACCGGCGCACCGAGGCAGACGATGATACAGCCCGCCTGCATCTCGATCGCGCAGAGCTGCCCCTCGTAGCGGTTGCCCAGGATGACCATGTCATGCTCTTTGATATAATTCTCCATCACGTCCGGGTTCGCCGCCGCGATCACGACCTGTCCCTTGTCAAAGTATCCGTCCGGGTCTCCGACAACCATCTCCGCCTCGAGGGTCTCCAGAATGTTCCGGTACGGCGTCCTGGCCGTGGAGACGATCGTGCTCTCATTTTCATCCATATACGACTTCGCGATGTCGTTGATGGTAATCAGGCCCTTGAGCTTATTTTTGGCGTTTGTGATCGGGAGGGTGAAAATATTCTGCTCCTGCATCAGCGTCCAGGCCCGTTTCAGGGAGATGTTGCTGCGCACGCCGTCGACCTTGCGGATCTCCATGTCCTTGACACGCGTCCCGATATTTTCCAGGAGGGAGGGCGTCTTTGCGTGAAAATATTCCAGCACAAACTGGGTCTCCGCGCTGACCAGGCCGGCGCGGGACGCCACATAATTGTACGGCTCCCCAAGCTGATTCCCCAGCTGATTTTTCAGGTAGGCGTAGGCGATCGCGGAGCAGATGGAGTCTGTGTCCGGATTTTTATGCCCTACAATGCAGACCGTCCTCTTGCGCTGCTTCGGGTTCCCCATGCCGGCCTGCTCCTTCTTCTGCCCGGCGGCCGCGTCTGCTCCGGCAGGGGCAATTTTCTGAGCAGCGGCCTCAGCGGGCGGGGCAGTTCCGGCTGGATCCGCTTTCTGCGCAGCGACCGCGACAGCTCCGGCCGAAGTGTCTTTCTGCGTCGCAGCTGCGTTATTATTTGTAGTAACCATATTTTTTCCCACTGTCATCACGTCTTTTCCTCTCTATGTGTTTCCTGCAATGTCATGTCAAAATTTTCATGGGTATTCAATTACCCATCCTTTGCTCAACCGATCTCACGGGGCGGCCATACATGATAAAGCCTGACAGACTCTACCTCAAGGACAAACGGTTCAAAATCCTGCCGCATTTTCTCATACAAGGTGTATAACCGCTCATAATCACGGTCGATAGAGATTGTTACATGGAAAAAAATCCAGCCTGGACGGTATTGGGCTTCTCTTGCCTCCACGGGAAAGGCTTCATAATGCTTACTCCACGCCTCGCTCCGTTACGCGTGCGTAAATCAGCGGCTTTTTCTCCGGGGCTGCCTGGCCGATGGCCACCGATTCCAGGAAACGCTCCTTCGCCGCGTCCAGCCTTGTCTCGTCCGAGGTCAGCAGCGTCGCAACGGTCTCTCCCTTTTTCACGGAATCGCCGGTCTTTTTCGAGAGAATGATACCCGCGAGCGGATCAATCTCGCTCTCCTTTGTCTCCCGGCCGGCTCCGAGAAGCATCGCGGCAATCCCGATCCCGGCGGAGTCCATCTTCGTAATATAGCCGCCCGTTTCGGCCTTTACCTCCATCGCAAATGGGGCGCGTCCGAGTTTTTCCGGGTGGCGGACACAGGTACCGTCGCCTCCCTGCGCTTCGACCATGGCCACGAGCTTTTCCAGTGCGGCCCCGGAATCCAGGGTATCCCGGGCAAGCTTTCTACAGTCATCCATATCTCCCTTTTCCGCGAGAAACAGCAGCTGTGCCGCGAGCGCAAGGCTCACCTCGGTCAGATCATCGGGTCCCTGTCCGCGCAGGGTCCGGACCGCCTCCTCCACTTCGAGGGCGTTTCCGATCTGATATCCCAGAGGGATATCCATGTTCGTAATCAATGCGGCGATCTTTTTGCCGTTATGCACACCGATCGCCACCATTTTTTCCGCCAGGCAGACTGAATCCTCGACCGTCTTCATAAAGGTACCGCTGCCCGTCTTCACGTCCAGGACAATGCAGTCGCTGCCGGCTACCAGCTTTTTGCTCATGATCGACGCGGCAATCAGGGGAATGCTGTCGACCGTCGCGGTCACATCCCGCAGCGCGTAGAGCTTTTTATCTGCGGGCGCCAGATCCGGCGACTGCCCCGTGACAGCAATCCCGGTGCGGCGTACCACATCCAGAAATTTGTCTCTGGAAAGGGACGCACACATCCCGGGGATGGACTCCAGCTTGTCGACTGTCCCGCCGGTGTGGCCAAGCCCGCGCCCGGACATTTTGGCCACGGTACAACCGCACGCCGCCACGATCGGGGTCACGATCAGAGTCGTCTTATCGCCGACTCCCCCGGTGGAGTGCTTATCCACCTTCACCCCGGGAATCCCCGACAGATCCAGGCTCTCGCCGGACCTTGCCATCGCATCCGTCAGGATCGCCGTCTCCTCATCGGTCATTCCCTGAAAATACACGGCCATCAGGAAAGCCGACATCTGGTAATCCGGGATGTCGCCTTCTGTATAACGCGTGATCATCCAGCGGAGCTCCTCTTCGGATAGCGCCCCGCCGCCGCGCTTCTTGATTATGATATCATACATTCTCATTGAGATAATTCCTCCCCGGGGTCATACCCCGATAAAAAGTAAAAAAGCTTTCATAAGCTTATAATAAACGACTTTAGTCGTTCACTATAAATCCTTCGGCCCGAAATTCAGCGGCAGCAATTCTTCCAGAGTATATGCCTGATAATCCTCCAGGCTTTTAGCCAGGAGAATCCGGAAGGTCGCCGGGTCGCAGAATTCCGCCATGACCTGACGGCAGACGCCGCACGGCGGAGCAAAATTCTCCGTCTCCATCTCCACCGTGGCCGGATCCATCCCGGCAGCATCCCCGTCGGAGCCCTTTGCGTATCCCCCTACGATCGCGATCTGCCTGAAGTGGCGATACCCCTCGGAGACTGCCTTGAAAAAGGCTGTGCGCTCTGCGCAGATCGTCGGCGTGTAGGTGGCATTTTCGATGTTGCAGCCCTGGAATATGGCACCATCCTCCGTCTCCAGAGCAGCTCCTACTGAAAACCGTGAGTATGGGGCATACGCCCGCTGCCTTGCCTGGTAAGCGAGTTTTATCAGATCCTGATCCTGCATGCCATGTCACCTCCCATCTATGATTTAAGTAAAAAAATACACGATGGCAGAGTCAAAAGCCATCTCAAATTATCAGACAGTTCTCCATTTGTATGTTCTGATTTTCCCATGCTCTCAGCATTTCACCTCGCCCCAGAAGCTCTCTCCGTCGAGGCTTTCCGGGATTCCGAACATTTCCAGCACGGTGGCCGCGATGTCCGCGAAGCTGCTCCTGGTGCCGATGGAGACGCCCGGGCGCACGCTTTTGCCGTACAGCAGCATCGGCACATACTCGCGCGAATGGTCAGTGCCCGGGAATCCGGGGTCGCAGCCGTGGTCGGCCGTGATCAGCACGACATCATCGTCCCGCAGCTTTTCCATCATTCCGCCGAGCTGCCGGTCAAAGAGTGTCGCGGCGGCGGCGTAGCCGTCGATGTCGTTGCGGTGTCCGTAGAGCATGTCAAAATCTACCAGATTTACGAAGCAAAGACCGGTAAAATCCTCGTCCATCAGGGCGAGGGTTTTGTTCATGCCGTCCTCATTGTCCTGGATGGGGGTTGTGTGCGCGATGCCCTGACCCGCAAAAATATCATTGATCTTGCCGACTCCGTATGTGTCAAATCCATGGTCGCGGAGGCTCACCAGCATGGTGCGCTTCGGCGGCACCAGCGAAAAATCGTGGCGGTTCCTGGTGCGGGTAAAATCTGCCGCGCATGTCCCCACGAACGGCCGCGCGATCACGCGACCCACGCCATGCTTTCCCTGCAGGATCGCCCGCGCCTTGCGGCAGTCCTCATAGAGCTCCTCCAACGGTACCACGCCCTCGTGCGCCGCGATCTGAAACACGCTGTCAGCCGAGGTGTAGACGATCAGGTCTCCGCTCGCCATGTGCTGCTCCCCATAGTCCCGGATGACGTCCGTGCCGGAGTAGGGTTTGTTGCAGAGGACGCCGCGCCCGGTCTGCTCACGGAAGGGGGCGAGCACCTCCTCCGGAAATCCGTCCGGGTAGACCGGCATCGGCTCCGGCGATACTACGCCCGCGATCTCCCAGTGTCCGATGGTCGTATCTTTTCCCATAGAACGCTCACGGAGCCGCCCATATGCCGCGATCGGTGCGGCGAGGGCAGCGCGAGGGCACTGATCGTCCAGTGGACGATGCTGAACATCCACTGGATGTTCGTTTCGTTCTGGCCGGAGCGAACCGGAGACGTTTAGAGCCGGCCGGAGCGAATCGGAAACGTTCAGCGCCGACTGAAGCGGAGCGGAGTGCGTTTCCACAGCAGCCGGTCGGCAAGTGACGCCGTCAATATGAAACATCCCGAACCGCTCCAGATTTGGTGTGTCGTAACGGTCTGATTTTACAATCGAAGCCAGTGTGTTTGCTCCGACGTCCCCAAACAGGTCGGCGTCCGGCTCGTAGCCGATGCCGAAGCTGTCGAGGACGATGAGGAATACTCGTTTCACAGCCATGAAATATTCTGCTCCTCCCTTCTCGATCCGCCGGCAGAGCCTGCCTTCACAGGACTGACGGTTCCCCGGCGGGTCACATCGCACAGTCTTTTTTTCTATCACGCAGCGGGTTTTGCTGCGCCATTATAATTCATACACCGGTTTTCGCTGCACTATTACAATGTAAAAGCCCGTGGTCGTCTCACTTTTGCACAATCTTACGCAAGCTCCATCGCAACCTTCACCATGTCGTTGAAGCTGGTCTGCCGTTCTTCGGATGTCGTCTCCTCGCCGGTCACCATGCTGTCTGAGATTGTGCAGATGGCCAGGGCGTTTTTCCCTGCGCGCGCCGCGTTCATATACAAGGCGGCAGCTTCCATCTCGACCGCCAGGGCGCCCATTTTCTGCCATTTCTCCGTCGTCGGGCGGTCATTGTAAAATACGTCCGCCGAGACGAGATTGCCGACCCGGTAGTTCAGCCCCATTGCCTCGGCCGCATCGACCGCGCCCTTAAGCAGCGCAAAGGAAGCGATCGGCGCAAATGTCCCGGGCAGCTCATACTGGGACGCATAGTTGGAGTCTGTGCACGCGCCCATGCCAAACACCAGGTCGCGGATTTTCAGATCCGGCTGCAGGGCTCCCGCCGTGCCGATGCGGATAATATTTTCTACATTATAATAATGAAACAATTCGTAGGAATAAATCCCGATGGACGGCATCCCCATGCCGCTGGCCATCACGGAAACCTTTTTTCCATGGTACAGGCCCGTGTAGCCGTTGACGCCGCGCACGTTGTTGACAAGGACGGCGTCCTCCAAAAATGTCTCCGCGATGTGCTTTGCGCGCAGCGGGTCGCCCGGCATCAGCACGGTATTCGCAAAATCTCCCGGTAAAGCCGCAATATGCGGGGTAGGTATCTGGCTCATAATAGAATCCTCCTTACTTTCTGAATAGTATTTTCCTGACCCGGTCAAGCCGGAGATAACATATGCCTCTTTACGCAGAAAACGCCCTTAAGTACCTGTATTGGTGTTTTCTACATACAGCTCCTTGTTTCAGTTTACCACTATATGTGCATATCTGACAACCGCTTTTTTAATTTTATTTGATTTTGCATCATTTTTACCATTAATTTAACGGTCTTTTTACTGTTTATTCATATTTTATTCATAATTACCTGTTATATTGATGACAGTTTAAACAGATGCGACATCTTGATAAATTTTTTCATAATAGCCCCCGGTATGCCAGATGCCGGGGGCACTCCTCATTTTATGGGCATTTGATTCACTCCCGCGTCTGCAAAAACGCCCACTCCCTCTGCCCCGCCTCGTCTGTCGGGTAATTCTCCACATAGGCTTCGGCTTTTTCAGCCGCCGTTACAAAGTCCAGCTTTCTCTCGTACGCGACGATTTCGTTAAAATACAGCTCCTGTCTGCCGCTGGCATCGTCGAGCGAGAGGCCGAGGCTGATATAGGAAAGTGCTGTGTCATAGTCGCCCATCTGGATTGCGCACATTGCCAGGCCGTTGTAGCACTGGGCGCTTTCCCCGAATTCCTCCTGGATCTGCTGGTAAATGTCGAGCGCGTGCGTATAGTCGTCCATCGCCAGGTAGGCCTTTCCGATCAGGTACATGGCGGGCTCGTATTTTGCTTCCACCGGGGTGATAAGCATCTTCTGCGCTTCCTCATAATTTTCCAGATAGTAATAAATCCTGCCCTGGTTGTAGTAGTAGTCCGTATCGTCGCCCTTGAGGTTCTGCGCGGCCTGCAGATAGCTCACGCCGATCGCCGAGAGGTTCGCGTTGGAGTAGCACTCGTAAATATTCAGGTACAGGTCATAGTCTTCCGATGAGAGGGTGACTGCCGCGTCAAAATCCGCGGCGGCCTCATCCGTATCCCCCTCCGCCAGATAGCTCGCGCCGCGCAGAAAATATGTGTCAGAGTTTCCGCTCTCCGAGGCGTCCAGGATATCGGTACAGGTGCTGATCACATCCTCATAATTTTCCAGCCGGTACTGCGCTGTGGCCAGGTACAGCCGGATATCTTCCGTATTGGAAGGCATTCGGCTGTCCGTGTTCGAAAGCGCCTCCTCAAAGGCCTCTGCCGCGTTCTCATACTCTCCGAGGCCCATATAGGCGAGGCCGAGCCCGCGATAGGCCAAGACCTGCTGCTCCCCGGCTGATACCGCTTCTTCAAAAAGCTCCAGAGCTTCCGAATAGCTGCCTTCCTCCAGCGCGGCCAGACCGGCGACGGTATTTTCTCCGGTCGCTTCCCCCATCGCGCAGCCGCCCGCACACACCGCGAGCAGCATAAGCGCCGCGCAGCCGGCACATCGCATGAAGTTTCTGATTCGCTTCTCCATCTGTCAATCCTCTCTGTCCGCTGTACGATTTTCGGTCCGATCTGACACTGCAGTTTCTCATCAGCTGTACGCCTTCCGATACGATCCGGCGCTGCTGCTCTCATCAGCTGTACGCCTTCCGGTCCAGCTTGCCATTATAGGTGCGCTTAATCTGCGCTACCTGCTCATATTTCTGCGGCACTTTATAGGCCTCCAGCCGGTCCGCGAGATACGTCCGGAGTTCTTTTGGATCCAGCTTCATCCCGCCGCGCAGCACGACGAGCAGCTTCAGAGCTTTTCCGGTAATAGCGTCGTCCATGCTTACACAGATGCAGTCTTCCACGCCTTCGTACGCGATCGCCGCCTCCTCTACCTCGGAGGGAGCCACCTTCATTCCGCCGACATTGATGACGTCACCCTTACGTCCAAGAATATATATGAATCCGTCTTCGTCCTTATAACCGATATCGTTCGTATAAAAAACACCGTCCCGGAGGCACTGCTTTGTCAGATCCGGGGCATTCACGTATCCGATCATGTTCGCGGTACTTCTGCATGCGATCAGCCCGGGATTTTCCGCAGAGGAAGGAATCTCATTCCCATTCTCATCAACAATGAGAACCTCCGAATTCTTTGTCGCCAGACCGATGCAGTTTTGCATGCCAGGATACGCATTGTAATTGTACATGCAGACTATGCCCGACTCTGAAGATCCATAGCTGTTGTATAGCCTGGATTTCGGAAGGAGCCTGCAGAGTCTTTCCTTATCCGCTTCGGGGATCGGCGCGGTGGAGGACATGATATAATCAATCTTGTCCGCGTACTCCCCGATTTTGTCCCCGGAGAGCATAAACATCATGCGCAGATATGCCGGCGGCAGGCAGCAGCTGATCTTTTCACAGGGATAATCCAGGGCCTCATAAAAATTCTGCAGGTTCATCATGCCATTTAAAATATATACGGCGCCGCCGGTCACCAGGGCGGCAGTCAGGTTGCGGATCGCGTTTGCGTGGTTGAGCGGCCCCGGCACCACCAGGACAAAATCCTGCGGGCAGGAGACCCCATAAATCACATTTTCCGCCAGGGCAAACAGTGCGCCGTGCGACATCTCCACGCCCTTTGACGCGCCCGTCGTCCCGGTCGTAAACAGGATTTCTCCAGGGTCTTCCGCTTTGGGGAAGGTAAATAAGGATTCCTCTTCAGAAAAGAATTCTACAGCAGCCTCTCCACCTTCCGGCTTAAAGCATCCGCTGTCAATAAAAATCGAAGGGTAAAGCTCCACTGCGGCCGGATCGTCGCTGATTATCACATCCGCCCCCACGGATCTCGCGGCGTTTGCGATGCCTTCATTTGAGATCGTTCTCTCCAGCGAGGCCATCACACCCCCGGCAAGATGAATGGCCAGATAAAGGACGATATGCTCGACCGTCTGATTTGTCTTCACCACTACTACGCTGCCTTTTTTGACCCCTTTTCTCTTAAGAAACTCCACGCAGCCAGCTGCTTCCCGGGCCAGCTCTGAGTACGTCACTTCCCTGGCTCTTGTGATAATTGCTTTTTTATCCGGCGTATTTGCCGCATGCTCAAAGACATATTGTTCTATTGATTTCCACACGTTCTTATCCTCAAATGATTCCACAGACTGCTGACGCCTTACTTCGCGCCCTGCAGCCGCTCTACCATGCGCGCCATGCCGGTGACCGAATTAAAGTTTGCTTCAATGATTTCTACATAAGGGATGGAGATATCAAATTCCATGTTCAGTGCGCTGACGATGCCCAGCAGCGTGACGGAATCCAGAACCCCATCATCCCAGAGCTTTTTGGTCGTATGAAACTCAATCTCCGGATATTCTTCTTCCAGAAGCTCATATATTTTTTCTTCCATTCTCCTTGATCCTTTCTTTCTTTCTTGTCACTATAAATAGTAAACGGAGAGCAACTGTGCAAGTCGTTTTACTCTATGAACCCCGTCTCAGGCCGACATCGAGCTTTCAGCCATCTGCTAATGTGCCGGATGCCTCATTTAAGTAGGAAGCCAGCACCTTTGAAAATTCCCGGGCCGCGTCGCCGTTCATGTGGCCGTCGTAATCCGTGAAATCTTCGATTTCATGAGAGGCCTCAAAGTAATAATCTGTGTTGAAGTTCAGGCAGGTCACACCCTTTCCGGCAAAAAATTCCGCGAAATATTCATAGGCTTCCATGTAATTGTCCCACCAGGTGCCCAGTGTTGCCGCCGGGATCGGCGTAATAACCGCTATAAATTCGATCCCGTTTTCTTCGCAAAGGTCAATAGTTTTTTCCAGATATTCCATGTTCTCCTCTACCACCGCTTCCGTGGTAAAAAGGTTCGGAACCGTCAGCTGCAGCGTGGAGGTGTCGATCGGATAGCTTTCGATAAAGCCGCTTTCGTGATATTCCTGCGAATCGCTCTTCAGGCTTTCCACGCTGTAATCTCCTGTCACCTTTCGTATGAATGTCTCCGTGACATTCGGCAGCTCGTAGGATAATGAATATTCGTACCAGGGAAACAGCACGTTGCGGAAATTGGTCTCCGCGATACAGTCAAAGAAATATTCCACCTTCGTCAGGGACAAGGGATATTCATGATAAAAAAGCAGGTAATTATTCCCCTCTTCTTTTTCCCTCACAAAGCAGCCGGGCCCGACCTCATAGATAATCCGCGTGGGATCCTGCGTTTCGATGGCCAGACGCACCAGATAGTAGACGTCGATCCCATACTCTCCGCCCACGCAGGCGTTGTGCATGCTCCTGCCGGTGATCTCCTCCACCGTATCCGGGTCGATGCCCATCTTGCCGTGCGAGGTTCCCACCAGGATATCATCGTAGTGCGTCGTGGTGATCGCGTGGATATCATTGCGCATAAAGGTACATGGATAAAGAGCAAGATCCAGTACTGCTAAAAGCAGGACAAAGGCCGCCGCGACTAGCAGGATTTTCCACCAGGTCAGAGTGCGCCCGCCGGATTTCTTTCCGGCGGAATCATCCTGTGAGGAGGCTGGTTCCGTCCCCGCAGAATCAGCCTGCGGTGCGCCGGGCTTCTCCGAATTGTTTTCTTCCGATTTTTTCATTTCCGGTATTTCCGCTCTGCCGTTCCCCTGATTTTCATCAACGCTTCCCGGATTCCCCTGATTTTCGTCAAAACTGTGCATAGATAAAGCCTTTCGTTGCGTCTGTGGAGCCAAATAAGCCAATGGACAACAGTAATACAAAATAGATGGCCGCTGTGGCCGGAAGCGGGAGTCTCGAAAGGGACTCTCTGATTTTCACGCCCCGCTCCTGCAAAATATCCACGATCAGCAGCACAATAAAGCTGCACACGATAATGGCCAGCGCATATGGGGTAAAGGACAGCCCGTCCCGTCCCGCAGGTATCGTCAGAAGCAAGGCGGGGTTAAAGCTGGTCAGGGAGCTTTTAATCATGTAAAACGCCTGTGCCATCGAATCCGCGCGGCTGAAGTACATAAGGCTGATGGTCAGCAGCAGGGTCCGGACGATCATGAATCCATGGTACCAGGTTTCGTTTCCTGAAATATGAAGCGCGGTTTTCCACTTTCGGTACTGATCCGCCAACAGCTCGCTCGCGCCGATAATCAGGCCGTTATAGAATCCGAAGAACACGTAGGTACCGCCCGCGCCATGCCAGATGCCGACGACCAGAAAGACCAGCACGTCCGCGATGGCAATCGGCACCATTCTGGCCGTCCTGCGGCTGAATTTCTTTCTCGCCCATTTAGCAATCTTTGTCATCCATCCGGAGAGTGTGATCGGATAAAACAGATAATCCTTCATCCACCGGCCAAGAGTAATATGCCAGCGCCGCCAGAAATCAGCGAGCGAAGTGGAAAACAGCGGCCTGCGGAAATTCTCCTCCAGCGTAATTCCGTACATCTGCGAAAGGCCGATCACGATATCCATGGCGCCGGAGAAATCTGCGTAGAGCTGGATCAGATACAGGAGCGCTCCGAAAAATGCCAGTCCCTGGTACTGATCGGGAGCCGCAAAGATTGCGTCGACAAAAACAGCTGCCCAGTCGGCCAGAACCATTTTCTTGAAAAAGCCCCACAGCATCCGCTCGGCGCCCCGGATGATGTTCTCCTTTTTCAGGGAGTGTGGCTCAAAAAGCTGGCTGGCCAGATGGCTGTACCGGCCGATCGGCCCCTGCATGATCTGTGGAAAATAGGAGACAAATAGCGCATACTGCAGCGGGCGTTTTTCCACGGTTACCCTTCTCAGATAGACGTCCAGCAGGTAGCCGGAGGACTGGAAGGTATAAAAAGAAATCCCCAGCGGGAGTACCAGATCCATTCCGCGCAGGTTCATGTTCAGAAGCGCGTTCAAAGCGTCCAGCAGCATGCTCGAGTATTTCGTAAGTCCCAGCATGAAAAAATTCAGGATCAGCGCCAGGATCAGAATCCACCGCACCTGCTTCGGCTCCCGGCCTTTTTCATACAGCCAGCCGATGAGCCTGCCCGCCACGAAGGTAACCACGGTGGAAAACAAAAGAAAGCCGATCAGGCGTACGCCCGCTGTCAGGTAATAAATGTAGCTGAATACCAGCAGCACGCCCCATCGGAATCTGGCGGGAGCCAGATAGTAAGCAATCACGCTGGCTCCCGCAAATAAGATAAAAGTATTCGATACGAATGACATAAGCGCTTAGTTTAAAACCCCTCCGGTAAGGCAGGCATTTTCCGTTGATGTTGTCTCCGTCTGCGAGCTTGTACTCTCAGACGCCGACGCTGCTGCCGCGGCAGCTGCCGCCGCTGCCGCCTGCGCTGCTGCCGCAGCCGCCGCTTCCTGCGCCGCCCGCGCATTTGCTTCCTCGTCAACAGCCGCCTGCGCCTCGGATTCCTCCGTTGTCAGGAAACGGGAAGCCGCGTAGCCGGTCAGGTCGCCCTGGCTGATCAGAAGCCAGGCAGACGTGCCTCCGAGTACCTCCACCTCGCTGCCCCGGTCCACATACTCGAGTGCCTCGGAGGAACCGTCTGCACTCTCGCGAACCGTCAGCATACCGGTCGTATACATGGTCACCGACTCCTCCAGCGTGATCTCATCCGCCGTCTCATAATAATATTTCGCATCCCCATTCGCGTCCGTACCGGTAAGGCTGAAGAATCCGATCTTATTTAAAAGTGTGAGACCGGACAGCGCCTCCAGCTCTGCCTCGTCCGCAATCTCCAACGTATGTACGGTTCCGTCCTCCGCCGTTAAAACCAATGCTAAAGCCGTGTCAGAGGCAGCCGTTTCTTCCTCCCCTGAAGCGTCAGAATCCGACGATGAATCTGCTTCCGCGTCTTCTGTGTCCCCGGAAGCATCCTCTGCGTCGTCCGCGCCTTCAGAAGTGCCTTCTGCATCGTCATCGGAGGAATTGCTCTGGGCAGCCGCGCTTGCGATAGCAATTCCTGTAGTATTCGCTATCGTCAGAGTCACTCCGTCCAGAGTGATCTCCAGCTCAGTAACCTCAATCTCCGTTTCCGCCTCGGCCGCCATGTCCGAAGCCTCTGTTTCCGCTTCGACATCATCAGCAACACTCTCCGCCTCCGTTTCAGCCTCGGCAGCCATCACGCAGCAGGAACCCATGGCTCCCGATACCCCTAGCAGAACTGCCAGTAAAATGCTTCCTGTCTTCTTCGCAACCACTGTCTTTCTCATGTGAATTCCTCTTTTCTGTCCGCCCCATCCGCAACACTGGCAGGGCGCTGTGTCTTGTATCCGATTGCAATCCTTACATTATCAGATGAATCGTAACGCAAGCGTTCCATTCATCACCTTTTTCACTGCATCATCAGATCACATCATGTCAACAATTTCTTCTTTGATGAATAGTAAATGGGCTGCTGTTTCTTCCCTGTCTTCGTATAGGTCATCTTATATCCGCTGTGTGCTGATGTATCGTTGCTTATAGTATGCTTTCCATATGCAAAAGTCGGATCATATACATAGGTTTTACCACTAATCTTAATTGTAACCCACGCGTGGTATGTCAGAACCGGCTCTCCATTCGAATCATAACCTGCAACTAGATAACCTTTAACAAACTTCGCGTTATAGCCGAGCACCTTCGCCATCTGATAGAAGCAGGCCGCCATCACGTTGCAGTTGCCATTTTTCTTCGTAAACCCCCAGATGGCATATTTCGACGCGCTGGACATGGTGCCGCAGCTGCCATTATACGTAATCTTGGTGGAGCACCAGGTAAACGCTTTCTTTAAGGTCTTGCTGTTCGAGCTTGCCCGGCCGATAGATTCCAGCTGGATGCCCGCAAGTCCGGCCGCCTTGCTGACCTTTGTCAGGACGCCCTTCTTGCTGATCTTGTAATAAGAGCTTCCGATCTTGTAGCCCAGCTTGTTCTTTATGAGCTTGCCGTTCTTATAATAGTACTTCTTGCCATTTTTCTTGACGATCCCGGTCTTCTTGGTCGTCGAGGTGCTGGTCGCCGCCTGCGACGTAATAGCAGGAGCCGCACAGAGCGTCACCATCGCGGCAAAGAGCAGCAGAAAGGATAATTTTCGCAACTTTTTCATGGCCTGTCCTCCCGTTTCTTGATATAATATATAGCAAACGGCATAAGTCGTTTTACTTTTTTAATTTTTAAGTATGATAATTTATCTCGCGTAAACCGCGTAAACCGTTTCTTTCGTGCTGCCCGGTGCCCGAATGGCGTAGACGGTGATGTGGTCATAGACAAGTGTAATGTCCGTATAGCCAAGAATCAGGCAGCTCGAAGACTCTGTACGGGATTTCGGCGTACCCAGAAGGCTGACCAGAGTGGACAGCTTCTGTCCCTGTTTCGCCGCCCGGCGCAGCTTCATCGTCTTCGTCGCTTTGTATACACCATTTGAGTTAAAATAATACAGCTTCCCGGTCAGCTCGTTCGCGTAAACGCCCTTCGCCATGCGTGCCTTCGTATCAAAGCCGTAGATCTTGCCCTTGATCGTCTTCAGCTTGATATTGTACGTGCAGTCCATCGTCGTGGTCGCCATGATCGCCGCGCCGTTGGATCCGAAGTAGTAACGGTTGGTCGTAGTCTTTCCGCTGGAAGATGTCGTCGTGACGGTCTTCCAGGTATTTTTGACCTTTTTGCCGTTTTTATAGTAATAGTATTTGCCGCCGCTCTTTACCAGGCCGTTCTTCGTCGCCGCCGCCAGGGCGGTCGTACCCGTCCCCCCGAGGGCATTGGAAACAGCCGGGCTCTGTGCCATCGCCAGACAGAGCATAAAAATCAGTATCCTTTTAAAAACCTTTTTCATTGTGTTTCCCTCCATCATACCCCGGATAACCCGGAGCAAATTTTGCCATTTACGTAAAATGGGGGCCCGCTTTGCAGTTTTGCAGCTTCCCAGTTTCAAATTTAATCTCGCACCTGACATGCTGTGCGGCAAGATTGTTATTGTGGCAAAAGCAGCTTTTCACTTTAAAACTTAATCTCGCTCTTGACCGTATAAGGATAGATCGCGGGCTTGGACGCACCGAACAGGGAGCCGCCCATGTTGTCATAATACTTGCCGTCAATGATCACAAACGCGTGCCCCGCTGTGATCGCGACTACGTATGGCTCATACCCCAGCTCCTTCGCGCAGGAGGCAACGAGGCTCGCTATGCCGTAGCAGTTGCCAGTCAGGCTGGAGTTCAGCATGGAGAGAGCTCTGGAATAAGGCCACGTACCCGAGGAGACCTCCGTGCTGGTCAGCGGATCGTATCCCGTAAATCTCGTATAGGCGATGATATATTTAAAGCATGCCCTGAACTTCTCCGCATTCGTCATACTCGACGACGTATGCGCCTCTATGAACGACTGTGTCTTGATCGAACACTGCACCTTGGTGCTGCTGGTATTTGCCTTCTTTGCAACGCCCTTGGCGTTGATCGTGTACCAGGTGCCATTGATCTTATAGGCGGTCTTGTCTGTCACCAGGGTTCCATTCGACAGGAAATAGTATTTCTTCTTGCTGATTGTCTTAAGACCCGTCACCCGATAACCCTTTTTACTGATATAATAGGTCCCTGAGGACAGGGTCAGCCAGCTGCCCGCGGTGGTGCGTACTCCGTTCTTCTTAAGATAATAATAATGGCCGTTGTACTTGACCCACTTGCCCTTTACCATACAGCCATTCGAGTCAAAGTAGTAGGTCTTGTTTTTGATCGTGACGAACTGGCTCGTCACAGCCGCTCCGGTCGTCTTGTCAAAATAATACTTTTTCCCATTTACGGTCTTGAGCCCGTAGGTGAGCGACGGATTCAGATAATAAATCTTCCCCTTAATCTTCAGAAGCCCCGTCTTCCGGCGGCCCTTGGAGCCCAGGTAGTAAACCTTCCCGCCCAGCGTCTTAAATCCTTTGGACGTGACATAGGTACCGTTCGCCCTTTGCCAGTAATAATAGCCGTCGCTCTTTAAAACCCAGCCAGCAGTGACCTTTGTGGTCGACGTGCTCTCCGTCTCAGTCTCCGTCGCAGCCTGCGCGGAAAATACCGGGATGGTCAGCGACAGCGAAAACAGCAGCAGGAACAGCAAAATATGGATTTTCTTCTTCATCACTTCCTTCATACCCTCCTTAATTATTTTATAGTTTCAACGCTCTTTTTGTTTCCTCCCGCGCAGAACCTGCCACGCAGTCTTCTCGTCAGATATGCGATATGCGTCGACCCGCCGTGCAGGCATTCTCCTTCCCCTTCTCACTGATACGGAGTCTGCCATGTATGTTATGCAGGACTGCGTCCGATCAGGCCGGATTTTTCGTATGGTCATGCGCGTTTGAAACGGTGTGTTATGATTATACAAAAACCGCCGCGATATTTCCACTGTTTTCCAAAAAAAAATTCCTTAATTTTTCATCTTTCTTAAAAAAATGTTAATAAAGGTGACAAAAAGCCGATCCGCACTGTAACACTTCATCATCAATTGTAAAATTCGTCGGCCGACTCCTGACCCAGACAGGGTCAGAACAGGGGCTTTGTCATTATGCGCAAAAAATCGTTTGGATTGCTTCGGATTGACGAACCGCAAAAACAGGAATATACTGTTACAGCAAGGGGGAAAGTTCTATGATTGATTTGCACATGCACAGCAGCGCTTCAGACGGCTCGGATTCGATTCCTGAGCTGTTTGCGAATTTATCAAACGCCGGCATTGATACTTTCGCGGTGACCGACCATGACACCATCGACGGCGCGATGGAGATGGAGGATCTGATTGCAGGTATAGCGCAGAATCAGGCAACGTCTGGCGACGCGGTACCGGCAGAGGTTTTTTCTGGCGACGCGGTACAGACAAAAATTCCTTTCGGAGGCGCGGCGCAGACACAGATCCTGTTTGATGGCACAGCGCAAACTGCGGGGTCGCGCACCGCGCGCGGGCTGCGCTATGTAAAAGGAGTCGAGTTTTCCTGCGTTACGCCGCTGCGCAAATGTCATCTTCTCGGCTACCGCTACGACGCGGACGACCCGGAGCTGAACGCGGCTCTGCGGGAGGGCGCTGCCCTGCGCCGGGCAAAGCTTGATGACCGGCTTGCGTACCTGCGCAAAACGTACCGCGTCGATTTTACAGACGCGGAGCTGGCATGGCTGCACAGCCAGAAAAGCCCCGGAAAGCCGCATATCGCAGATCTGCTGCTAAAGCGGGGAATCGGCAAAAGCCGCGACGACGTGATCCAGAACTGCATCCGGGAGACAAAGAGCGGACCGGACCGGATCCCGGCACAAACTGCCATTTCCGGAATTTTACATGCGGGCGGAATCCCGGTCTGGGCACACCCGCTCGGCGGCGAAGGGGAAAGGCTGCTCTCAGCGGAAGAGTTTGAAAGCCAGTTGCTTTATCTGATCCAGTCCGGGATCCGGGGCCTGGAATGCCATTATTCCCGTTACAATGAGGAACAGGTGGCTTTCCTGCGCACACAGGCCAACAGGCACGGTTTGCTGATCAGCGGGGGGAGCGATTATCACGGCACACGCAAAACGATCGCCCTCGGGACGCTGAATGCATGCGGTGCTCCGGTATGCGAGGAGCAGCTGACGATTCTGCGCAAATTATGGTAGATGTGGCTATTATTGGCTGTCTGTTCCGCATGCTTACAAGAACCATCTGCGGCAGCTACAGCACAGTTTCCCGGATGATTTTGCCGTCCATCTGTATTTCGCGTGTGCCGACAAGCGTATCCTTGTTTTTGTTAAAACAAAAACTGATCAGCCATCCGACAGGCAGATTGTAACGTTTCAGGTAGCCGCAAAGCTGCTCCCTGCCAGACTGCTCGTAGCTTTCGCCATGCCAGATTTTTGCCTCAACCACGTACTGGCGTCCCCCATAATCTACAACAATATCCGTCCGGGTTTTGTCAAAGGCTTCCGGCTCCATATAATAATTGCCGCTGCCATTGATGATCGGCTTCAGGAAGGTGAGAAAGATCATTCTTGCTTCATTTTCGAGAAAATCGGAAGTACGATCCGCGTACATACTTTTATAATGGACGGCAAAGCGTTCGATTATTTTATCCATATTCAGCTCAGTGGATGTCTTCAGCTGAAACGTTTCCAGAACTCCTTCTTTATAAATACGAGTAGTAGTCCGCTCCTGCAGGAGCTTATCACAGATAATGGTCTCAAAAATACGATTTGAAATCACGGTTTTTCCGTTCAGATCCTTGAACCATCCAAACATTGCCCCGAATTTTATCAGATTATCATTCAGATTAAAGGGGATATTTTCTCTGCATACAACAATCCGGTAAACCAGATTTTTTAAATTCTCATCTGAATCCAGTTTTTTGTTCAGGTCATCAAAAAGAGTATTCTGCTCTTTTAAAATGAGTTTCACAGCCCTTTGGAATCCATCCTGCGACCAGGCGGCCTGTTTTGACCCAAAATCGGGATCAATCCATACCTTTGTGTCCAACAGCCAGCAGAGCCGCGAGACCAGAAACGGGTATCCGGACGTATATGCATAAATTTGCTCAGCAAACCAGGCCGTATCAAAGTCAAATCCCTGATCCTCGCGGTATTCTTTTAACATGGTTTCGATTTCACCAACGTGAAAAGACATATCTACATCAAAATCCGCAGTAATGTTCCAGGGGCTGTTGTACTGATGGTCCTTATCCGGACGCATTTTAACCTGAATATTTTTGATATCATAAACACCGGCCAGGACAACACTCTTAAACGTGCTGTCATCTCCTTCTGAGGCGCTGAGGTATTTTCTTCTGAGCATTCCAAGAAAACTCAGAAAAAGTTCATTATTAGAGATTCCATCCACCTCGTCAATAAAAAGAATAATTTCCCGGTCGCTCTGGGTACACAGATTTGTAATCCGTTCACCCAACTGGACAAGAGATTCACCGGAAACACTGGCGTCCGGCATAATAAAAGGAGCACTCCATGCGGCCAGAAGCTCTTTTGGAATTGCTGTCATGGAAAGCTGTCTTTTTACTTCATTAATAAACATCTGAATAAAACGGCTTTCGGATTTCGCCGCTTCGCCAAGTCCCTCAAATGATATTTTTGCTACATAATAATCGTCTCGCAGTGCATCTCTCAATCTGGAAATGGTTGTGGTCTTTCCATACTGCCTGGCTCTGTTGATTGTAAAATATTTATTTTTTTTAATCAATTCATCGATGATCCTCTGGATACGGTCGGATGTATCGACCATATAATGCCTGTCTGGAAAGCAGATGCCAGTTGTATTAAATTCTTTCAAGGTCGTCCCCCTTTCCCTGTGAAAAATGAAAAGTGCATTATGTTTTTTATTCTTTCATTATTTTATCATACCAGAGATATTTTTAACAGTCTGAAATCATAGAAGAGGATATCAATTTTTCGGATTTTTCGGAACAGGGAAGCACACCACCTCCAAACGCTGTGAATAACTTCCCGCAAAACTTCTTGCGCTCATTTTCACACTGTGCTACACTATCATACTGAAAGAACACAACATCATATATACGAAATATGAGGAGAAGATTATGACAAAAGTTTGCTGCCTGAACCCCATCTCCGAGGTGGGGACAAACAATCTCACAAGCGACTATGAACTGACGCAGAATCTGCAGGAGGCGGACGCGGTGCTAGTGCGCAGCGCGGACATGCACACGCTTGACCTGCCGGAGAGTCTGGTCGCGATCGCGCGCGCCGGAGCCGGGGTGAACAACATCCCGCTGGATCGCTGCACGGAACAGGGCATCGTCGTGTTCAACACGCCCGGAGCAAATGCGAACGGCGTGAAGGAGCTTGTGCTCGCCGGCATGCTGCTTGCGGCGCGGGACATTGACGGCGGGATCCGCTGGGTTGAGGAGAATCGCGAGGACGAGACGATCTCGAAGGATATGGAAAAAAGTAAGAAGAAATTTGCTGGGACGGAGCTCAAAGGCAAGACACTCGGCGTGATCGGCCTGGGCGCAATCGGCATTGAGGTCGCGAACGCGGCGGACGCGCTCGGCATGCATGTCATCGGCTATGACCCTTACCTCTCCGTGAGCGGCGCGCTGCGCCTTTCCCGCCAGGTGAAGATCGTAGAGACGCCGGGCGCCATCTACGCGAACTGCAATTATATCACGCTGCATGTGCCGCTTCTGGATGACACGCGCGGCATGATTAATAAAGACGCCATCTCCATGATGCAGGACGGCACCGTTATTCTGAACTACGCGCGCGACCTGCTGGTCAATGACGACGACATGGCCGAGGGGCTTGCCTCCGGGCGCATCCGCCGCTATATGACAGATTTCCCGAATCCAAAGACCTGCCATATGACCAACGTGATCGCCACTCCGCATCTGGGCGCCTCGACCGCCGAGTCGGAGGACAATTGCGCGGCCATGGCGGTCGACGAGCTGCGCGACTTCATCGAAACCGGCCGCATTCGAAACTCGGTCAATTATCCAAACTGCACGTTACCGCCCGAAAAATGTGCCTGCCGCATCTGTATCATGAATGTAAACCGCCCGCACATGATCGTGAACGTGTCCTCCCTGCTCTCCGCCCGGGGCATCAACATCCCGAATATGACCAACAAGAGCCGGGGCGACGCGGCCTACACGCTGATCGACTGCGACACCCTGCCGGACGAATCCATTATAGATAAAATCCGGGCAATCGACGGGGTAAAGAAGGTGCGCGTGATCTATTATTGATTCCTGCAAACTACTCATTTCCGAAAACCAATGGGGCTGCGGCAGATTCCAGTAATCTGCTGCAGAACATACAGCTTCCTCTGGCAGCGCCATAAAATCACCCTTTCTTTTTTCTAAATGTATAGCAGGCTTCCGCAGCTCTGTCAGCCTTTTTCGTCCGCCGGTGCCTCCTCTGGTAATGCATGACCACGGAAATCACCGCGAACCCGAGTCCCATCCCGACCAGGGAGTGTACGCAGGTCTCAAAATACTCGTTGATATAATCTACATTTTTCAGAATCAGCCCGATAACGGTGAAGTAAAACGCCCGTCCCGGCGTCAGTGGGATGATGGATGGATATAAAAACATCGTGGAAGGATTTTTCGTAAAATAAGCCATGCACTCCGCATAAAATGCAGCAGCCATTGCTGCAAAAAAATTATAGATAAACGATTCCGCCGTACAGGATTTCACAAGAAGGAAGACAATCCTGGCCAATGCCCCGCCGAGTCCCGCATTAAGCAGATATTCCCGCCGGACCTGATACACCGCCCCGATGCCCAGCGCGGAGCCAAACGTAAAAAAGACTATTCTGACGTTCTCTATCATGAACATATACCTCTCAAACAGGAGCACAGCCTGGCTTTTGTTGATTTATGAAGGATTTCCGATTACCCATCTTTCACGGTGTGGTTCCTGGCAGGAAAACTGTGCTCAACAGAAATCCGCCCGCGATGGCAGCAGTCTCAAAGAGCAGCTTCAGAAGCTCCAGCGTCCCATTGATCTCATTCCCGGAAAGCAGGTTCCTGAAAGAATTTACCATCGGAATACCGGGAATCAGCTTCAGGCTGTTGACAATCATAACGGTGTGATAACCGTCGAGATAGCCAATCCGCGCAAAAAAGATCGCGACGGCCCCGACAAGGAACGCGTTCATCACATTGTATATAATCTTGTTGAAGATCAGCTTTTTCAGATATCGTCCTGAGAGAAAGGCCAGGACGCAGTTTAAAAGGATGATCGAAAGATCTCGCGGGCTGCCCCCGTAAATGCCGGTCAGGCAGGCAGCGGAAAACAAAGTGAAAAGAAGGGTCTGTCCGGGAGAGTAGCTCTTAGAGCCGGAAATAGTCTCCTCCAGCATCCCGTCCAGTCTGCCCGGGGCCGGAGGATGTGCGCAGATCTGTCTGGAGAGCTGATTCAGCCGTCCGAGCTGTTCCATATGGATGCTCGTCCCACCGCGGATGCACCTCTGTGCAGCCGCCTGCTCCCCCTCGGCGTCCGTGAGACTTAAGGTCAGGTAACAGTCCAGCGCAAAAAACTGGATATTCTGACAGTGATAGCTCTCACAGATTCGATATACGGTATCGCTGACCCGCTCAATATTCGCCCCACAGCGTATCATCTGTTCCCCCAGCTTCATTGAGAAGCCAAGCAGATCGTCCAGATACTTTTTCATAAGACCGCTCCCCGAATCGTTTTTTGTTCCTTTTCAAAGGTAACACAATCTTTTCGGTAAAGCAACGGAAAAAAGATAAAAATTAAGGAAACATATATCTGTACTTCCTGGCCTGATAACGCAGGGCTTCCTCCACGCGGCTCACCTCTTCCGGTGTATACGGAAACGGATCCCTGATTTTTTCTTCGCTGTTTTCCATTTGGGAGTATGCCATCCATGTAAGGTCCTGCCCAAGTGTTTCCATAATCCTTCCGGCCGGAAAATCAAATTTCAGGAATGTTCCATACAGCTCGCTCGCCGCGTCCAGCTGCTCGTCAAAATCCGAAGAAAAAGGTTTTGCCAGAACGTGTTCCCGGCATTCAGCAAAGCTCTTTTCCAGCGGATAATCCTCGCGCGTATCTGAGAAAAGAGAGAGTCCCATATCAAAAAAGGGGCAAAGTCTCCATTTCTTTGTCTCTGTATCATAGAGAACCGCAATATTATTGGTATGTCGATCCTCATTTAGAAAAAAAGCGTCTATCTCCAGCATTCTCGTAAGATACACGCCAAAATCAGCCATCCCGGTCACATTACGGACCAGCTTCTCCGTATACACGATCCGTTGTTTCATGTCCGCAATCCTGGCCAGCTCCTCGGCAAGGCTGAATCCTGTATAAATGCGGGACAGCCGCTCCAGTGGTACCAGCTCCTCCGTCTTCCCCTTGAAATTCCGGCTGCGGCAGCCGCGGTAATCCTGGCCTTTATATCGGATCATGACCGGCTCATAGCGTACAAAATCATATTTATACGATTCTCGCAGCGCAGAGTGCTCCAACAGGGTCGATACCACCGTCTCCGCAAGGCTCTCAAACCCAAAACCATCTGCCTTGTACCACCAGCCGTCCTGGAACCACTTCAGCTGGTTTCCTTTGGACGAATGGCCAATGCCCGTCTGCACGGTTCTCTCATAAATTTCAGTCAGGATCATGCTGCCTCTTCCGCCTTCCTTACCTTCTCTGCTTTCCTGCCTTTCTTTCCCTGCCCCTTTTTCGACGTTTTCCATTCTTACCGTTCTCCATCCAACACTCTATTGCGGCTGAAAATATGTAACACGAATCCAGTGTTGATCCTCCGCCATCCGCCCCTGTGTCTTCTCAATTATAGACAGCGGGTCATAAAAATCCAGCCCGAGATCCGACAGAATCAGCCGCATGTGATCCCTCGTCCGGGGGAGGCAGCGTTCTTCCAGAAATTCCTTAAAGTCTGTCCAGTCAGGCTCTTCCACAACTCCAAACGCACGGTGGAGCAAATCCATGCAGCAGTTCCGAATGGATATTTTCCTGTCCTTAAAGTCAACCAGAATAATTGTGCAAAGCTCATCCCCGCCCATAAAATCCATGCGCATCGTATAATCCTTTACTGAAATATCCTCAAACTCCCGATTCAGCTTTTCCCATTTTCCGGCAGAACGGCAGATTGATTTTTCGTCTCTGCATGGATTCAAATATCCGGAAAGCGTCTGCCGGGAGATGCCGTATTCCTTCGCAAGTGCGGTGATCGTCTTTCCCCTGGCGCGTTCCTGCTTTATCTGACTGATCTGCTCCGGCGAAAGAGCGGCCTTACGGCCCGCTCCGCGCGGATTGCCATATTTTTCTGCCATCCCAAAGTCCTCCTGGCTGTAGTATACAGCCATTTTACGAATGTGTCAAGAAATTAATTATTTTACATTCGGAAATGCCAGATACCATTACAGCAGCGCCGCGTACACCTCACGCTTTGACAGCCCGCGATCCTTCGCGGCCTGCTTCATCGCGTCCTTACGGTCCATGCCCTGCGACTCATACAGCGCGACATGCTCCGGAATGCTTAAGGCTTCCCAGGAGAGCTGCTCCTCTCGCTCTATCTCCTTGCGGCTGCGTCCCTCGATCACGATCACGCATTCGCCGCGCGGTTCGTTTTCCTGGTACCAGTGACAGGCGTTCCCGAGCGTGGCAGCGAAGACAGTTTCGTGCTTTTTGGTCAGCTCCCGGCAAATGGTTGCCCGGCGGTCGCCGAGTGCCTCATAAAGCTCGGACAGGGTGCGGACCAGTCGGTGCGGAGCTTCGTAGACGATGATCGTGCGCGTCTCCGTCTGCAGCTCCTCCAGGATCTCCCGCCGTTCTTTTTTGTCAGATGGCAGAAAGGCTTCAAAGCAAAAGCGCCGGGTCGGCAGTCCGGAGATGGTCAGCGCGGTCACACAGGCGCACGCGCCCGGCAGGGATGTCACCTCGATCCCGGCCTCCATGCAGAGCCGCACCAGATCCTCTCCCGGGTCGGAAATGCCCGGCGTCCCGGCGTCCGTGATGAGTGCGACATTCAGGCCAGACTGCATTTTTGTAATTAATGTATATGCTTTTTCAATGCGGTTGTACTCATGGTAGCTTGTCATCGGCGTGTGGATGTCAAAATGATTCAGCAGCTTAATGCTGCCCCGCGTATCCTCCGCTGCGATCAGGTCGACCTCCTTCAGCGTGCGGAGCACACGCATCGTGATATCCTCCAGATTGCCAATCGGAGTCGCACAGAGGTAGAGACGGCCTGGCTGTCCATTGTTTTGAGATATTTCACGTCTCGTTTCTTCCATATTATATTGTCATCCTCCGATTATCGCTCATATAATTTTAGTAACCGTAAATTTCCGTAATCTCCGAGGTATATACCCCCGGACTGTCATACACAATCAGCGGCTTTTCCACCGTCATCCGGGGGCGTCCGCCCCGCACGGCTTCGATGAGTACCATATTCGGCTCCCGGTCAATATAGGGATAGACGAGACGCATCCGCTTCGGCTCCAGACCGTATTGCGACAGATCGCAGATCATCTCAGCCAGCCGGAAGGGTCGGTGTACCATATAAAAATGTCCGCCCGGGATTAAAAGCTTCGCGGCCGCGCGGACAACGTCATCCAGGGTGCACAGCGTCTCATGGCGAGCTGCCGCCTTTTCCGGATCGGCGTTTAAAAGACCGTGGCTGCCCTGCAGATAGGGGGGATTGGATGTGATGGTATCAAAAGAGGCCGGTGCAAACAGGGCATCGGCCTCTCGAATGTCTCCCTGGACCACTTCGATTTTCTCACTCAGATCGTTCAGCAGGACGCTGCGCTGCGCCATATCCACACTCCGGGCAGAAATCTCCAGTCCGGTAAAATGCCGGCCCAGGGTCTTCGCGGAAAGCAGCAGCGAAATAATTCCCGTGCCTGTCCCCAGATCCAACGCCGCGCCGCCCTCGCGCACCCGGGCGAAGCCGGAGAGCAATACCGCGTCCATTCCAAACCGGAACAGATGGTCGCTCTGAATGATCCGCAGGCCGCTGCACTGCAGGTCATCGATATGCTCGCCTTCCTTCAGTTCAATTTTCATAACAAATCCTCAATTTCTGCGCGGTTTGCCGGACTTCCCTTCTTTATGATCCAGCTCCTCCAGCTCCCGAAGCTCCTTTTCCTCCTCGGACTGGGCGTCAGCCGCATGGCTATGAGAATTCCCATTTCCACTCCCTTTTTCCCGGTTTTTATGGCTGTTTTTCTGCGGTTTTTCGCGCCGGCGCCGCGGATGGAACTGCAGATCCGCCACATCAAACTCTTCCAGCTCTTTTTCTTCACCCTCTTCGAAGATCACCTTCACGCGCTGGCGCAGGACGTTGACGCTCTGCACATTGCCCTTGCGGCCATCTGTCGTAGTGACAGTATCTCCCTGGCTCGGCAGACGGCTGTTGAGGTATTCATAGGTCTCCTCCTCATTTTTCAGGCAGCACATCAGCCGCCCGCAGATTCCCGAGATCTTGGTCGGATTCAGCGAGAGATTCTGCTCCTTCGCCATCCGGATAGAAACCGGCTCGAATTCGGGCAGGTAGGAATGGCAGCAAAGCACGCGGCCGCAGGTACCAATACCGCCCAGCAGCCTGGTCTCATCTCGCACCCCGACCTGGCGCAGCTCAATCCGTGTGCGGAATACGCTCGCCAGGTCTTTGACCAGCTCCCGGAAGTCAATGCGCCCATCCGCGGTAAAGTAAAACAGGATTTTATTATTGTCAAAGGTATATTCTGCGTCGATCAGCTTCATTTCGAGACCGTGCTTCTGAATCTTCTCGCGGCAGACGCGCATCGCTTCCTTTTCCCTCTCGTGATTGCGCCGCGCCCGCGCGTCATCCTCCTCCGTCGCGATGCGGATGACTTCTTTGAGCGGCTGGACGACCTTGTCGTCCTCCACCTCGCGCACGCCGCCTACCGCCGTACCGTATTCGATCCCGCGGGCAGTCTCCACGATCACATGTCCGCCCGATTTGATTTCATACGATTTCGGGTCAAAATAATAGACCTTGCCCGCATCTCTGAACCTGACTCCTATAATTTTTATCATAAATCTAATTCTCCTTAGCCCGGAAAACCCGGTGTATGCATGCTTTCAGGAATTTATAGTAATCGGCTTTAGTCGTTTTACACCCTTTCATGTGTGTATGTTCTCCTTAATCACCATAAACAGAAGCTCCATCGTGAGGTCAAAATTCACATTCACGCTCAGGCGGGTCTTGGCTGTTTCGATCGCCTTCATGACTTCCTCCGCACCCTCATAGGAGCATCTTCGGACAGTTTCGCGGATGGTCCGGAGCTCGTCCTTAAATATGAGGCCGTCTATATCCTTCGTCGCCTTATAATAGACCATATCGCGGTACCAGAGCGCGAGGATATCCAGATAATCGCCGATGGAAATCTTGTATTCCTGTACTTCTTTTACGTAATCAATGATCGCGCTGATCTCCATCACGCCCGCGTTTCGGATCAGCTTCATCGCTGAATTTTTGATCGCGTTGAAATCCTCAGACGAGGCCAGACGCACTGCCTTTCCGATGTTCCCCTGCGCGAATGCGGCACAGATGTCCGCCTGGTAATCCGGGATCTGGATCTGCTCCATCAGATAATTCTTTACAACATCGTCCGGCACCGGCTTTAAATTCAGCGTCACGCACCGGGATCGGATCGTGTCCAGCAGAGCATTCTCATTCGCGGTCAGCAGCAGGACGATCACGTAGGAGGGAGGCTCCTCGATGGTCTTCAGAATCGCGTTCTGTGCCTGCGGGGTCATCTTTTCCGCATCGGAGATAATGTAAATCTTGTATCTGCCGTTGTATGGACGGATCTGAGCGTCGCCGACCAGCTGATCCCGCACATCATTCACGCCGATGCTGGCGGGCTTTTCGTGCTGCAGGTAAATAATATCCGGGTGGTTGCCGCTTTCGGCCTGCATGCAGGAACGACATTTCCTGCACGGAATGATCTGCTCCGGCCTGGTCTGCCCCATTTGTGCCGGCCGGCCGTCCCGGCATCCTTCCCCGGAGGAAGCTCCTTCGTCCTCTGGCGGAAGCAGAGCATAGCGCTCATATACCTGCTCACACTGCAGCGTCTGTGCAAACGCCTTCGCGAGCATATTTTTACCCGTCCCCTTTTCACCGCTGATTATATAGGCATGGCTTACCTTGCCGGAGCGGATCGTCCGCTCCAGATGTGCCACTTCTTTTTTATGTCCCAGAATATCATCAAACCCTGCCATCTATGTCCTCCCAGCTTAGAGCCTGACACAAAATAACCTGCGTATCCTGCTCCATCTGCACATGTTATTTTATAACGGTTCCTTATGTCTCAATCCTCGCCTGGTATCATTGATATCCGTTATTGTAAACGTGAAGTAAGTATAACACATTTCTCTGATTCTGTATCTGATTTTTTGTAAATTCTCTGCACTTTCCTGAGTGTTTTTACCCCCGGCCGCCTTTCCGGGATCGAGCTGCGTCGAGGCTTTCTGAGCTTGCGATTCACGTATCAGGCGGTGCAAGATGGGCATATAATTCCGCGACAGATCCTTACAGCATTGAGCGGATATACGCCGCCACCTCGTCCATACAGACCTGCCGGTCCTGGTCGTTTAAAAATCTCCTGCCAATCTGGGCGCGCGCAATGTTTTCCTCGGAAAAGTCCTCCTGATCCGCCAGATATCTGCGGCACATTTCCGAATAATCCGGAACCGCCTGCTTCCCTTCCCGTTTCATAGAGCGCTCCAGGCGCAGCCGGTCTTCCGCCTCAATATATAACGGCACAACACGTTCCTTGCCATAATAATACCGGATCTTTTCATAAGAAACAAGTGTCCCCAGCCCCAGATAGCTGTGATGCTCCAGATCCACGTCGTCACCGTCCGCCGTAAAATAATACCAGATCCCCTGCACGGTATCATAGGCGCGCAGCTCAATCACCTTCCCGGCCTGGCGCATCTGTTCCAGAACCTCTGCCATCACAAAATGATATTGTACCCCATCCGTCTCCTTTGCCCGTATCGGCCTGGTCGTGTACATGATAAGCGGGCAAAGCGCCAGATCCTCTCTGGAGAGAAGCTCTTCATAAAGCGTGTCCTTCCCCGTCGCGCTTTTTCCCATAATATAAAAAAGTTTCCCCATGTTTCCTGTCCTCATATCTGCGCAGTCTCACTTCAGAAACCGTCTGTAATTCTCAGTTTCCCATTGCTGCCGCATATCCTGCCTCGTGGAGCTGCCTTCCTGTATTTTCAACGATGCAGCGCAGCATACGGGCCGAATAATCCTCCATGCCCTGCACCTGCAGTCCCGCCTGGCGGTACTCATCCAACAGCCCGGGAAATTGCTCCGGGATGCGCTCGCCCGGCACCAAAAGCGGGATTCCCGGCGGATACAGATAGACAAACTCCGCCGCAATCCGCCCGGGAGCATCTTTCAGCAAAACAGGCTCCCGCGGCATATCATCCGCCTGCGTCATCGTCATCGCTGTTGCCGGAGCTGACAGCACGTCAACGCACTCTGGGGTCTCCGTTCCTCCAATCAACCGGAGTTTTTCGCGGGAGGCTGCCTCCCCGCTCCGCCGCCCGTCAATCTCGAGCAGGGCCGCCTCCCTGCCCAGTCGCCCGTCAATCTCGAGCAGGGCCGCCTCCCCACTCAGTCGCCCGTCAATCTCGAGCAGGGCCGCCTCCCCACTCAGTCGCCCGTCAATCTCGAGCAGAGCCGCCTCCAGTCGGTCGAAGCCCTCCTGCGTGTCCGCGACAGTCATAATCGCCGTAATATAGGTTTCCGCAGCCATCTCTACTTCCAGATGATAACACTCCCGCAGAATCTGTGCAAGTGCAGAACCAGTCATTCGTCCACTTTCTGTCTGAACCCGCCCCGTCGATATCAGAATTTTTGATTTGTCATAAGCAAACGCGGCCAGCTCCGGCTCGTCACCGATCACAAGGCGCAGCATCCGCATGTTCCCAAGGTGCGTCCGCAGCCCTTCCAGCCGTCTGACAAATGCATCAAACAGCTCCCCGCCGCGCGATTCCATCAGCCGCACACACTCATCCATCCCGGCCATCAAGACATAGCTGGGGCTGCTGCTCTGATAGATATCCAGATATTTCCGCAGCCTTTCCCGGTTCGCCCGCTCTCCTTTCACATGGAGAAGCGCCGTCTGCGTCAGGGACGGCATGGTCTTGTGCAGGCTGTTGACCACAAGATCCGCGCCGCAGGATAAGGCCGATTCCGGAAAATACGGATGCATGGCAAAATGTGCGCCGTGCGCCTCATCTACAATCAGGATTGCGCCTGCCTCGTGTACCTCCCTGGCGATGGAGCGAATGTCGGACACTACGCCATCGTAGGTCGGGGAGGTAATGAAGACGGCCGCGATCCGTTCTTTTTCCGCAATTGTCTCTCCGGTTCTGTCCGAAACTTTCCTGTCGGCCTGGCTGAGATTCATCGTCGCCGATGTACATCCCCGGTTCTGGTCGTCTATGTTCGCTCCCGGCACCCTGTCTCTGTCCCGGCTATCTGTATTTGCCGCCGACACACAATCCCTGGCCTGGCCACCTGTATTCGTTCCCGGTACACAATCCCTGGCCTGGCCGTTTCCACACACTCTCAGCGCATCGCGCACCTGCCGGGAGCTGATGCTTCCGTACATACCGCGCTCCAGATCTATTTCCGGGTAAAGCCAGCTCACCTGCAGATCATTCAGAAGCGCCGCGTGAAACGCCGCCTTGTGGCTGTTGCGCGCCATCAGGATCCTGCCGCCGCGCCGCACAGACGCGGAGATCGCCGCCAGGACTCCGCAGGTGCTGCCATTTACGAGAAAATAAGTCTCATCCGCCCCATAGAGCCGCGCCGCACGTTGCTGCGCCTCCAGCAGAATTCCCTGCGCGTGGTGCAGATTGTCAAATCCCTCGATCTCCGTAATGTCGATCGAAAAGGCGTCCCCAAATGAACGCATCTGCCGCTTGTGGCCAGGCATATGGAGCGGATAGGCGTCAGAGGCGGTATATTCCGTTAATAGATCCAGCAAATATGTTCCCACGCGTGTCCCTCTTTTCTCATTCATCATTTTGTTCCAATACTGACCAGATACTACGCCATCCGCACAGGCACAGGCGGCTATTTCACGCATACAGCTCCTCCAGCTTTCCAAAACGGTAGCCCATCTCCTCCCACCTGGTCAGCAGCTCATCAAGAATCGCAGCATTCGTCGAGGAGGTATTGTGCAGCAGCACAATCGCCCCCGGGTGAATTCTGCCCAGCAGCTTTTCAAAGGCCTCCTCCTCTGTCGGCTGGTCATCCTGGTACCAGTCCACATACGCGAGGCTCCAGAAAAAGGTCTTATAGCCCAGCGACTGCGCCATCGACAGATTGCTTTCACTGTACTTGCCCTGCGGCGGGCGGTAGTATTTTGTAAGCTTCTGCCCGGTCGCCTCGTAAAAAAGCGTCTCCAGCTCCTCAATCTCCGCCTGAAACGACGCCAGGTCCGCAATCGCCGACATATCCGGATGATGTGCCGTATGATTGCCCACCGTATGTCCTTCTTCCAGCATCTGAACAAGCAACCTGGGATTATCCTGCACAAAATTGCCTACCACAAAAAAGGTCGCGGATACGCCGTGCTTCTTCAATGCTTCCAGAATCGTCGGCGTGTTGCCATTCTCATAGCCGCAGTCAAAGGTCAGATAAAGAACCTTTTCCTCCGTGTCGGCGGCATAATAAGCGTTATACACCGCCAGCTCTTCCTTCGTGGCATTCGCCACCGGCGGCTCCCCTTCCTCCTGAAAGCTTAAGCCCCAGCTGCCCTCCGTGGATACCGGAAGGCTCTCCGATAAGTCCTGATCTCTCAGGGACGCCGCCAGGCGCCCCGCAAAAAAGGCAGCGATAAACAGAACTGCCACCGCCGCCTTTTTCCAGGGAACCCACCTTTTGATATGGGAAATCCTGTTTCTGATTCCAGAAATTTCGCCTTTGATTCTAAAAAATCTGTTACTGATTTTAGGAGTCCCGCTTCTGATTTTAGAAATCTTAGTTCCGCTTTTAAAAATCATATTTCAGCCCCGAAACCGTTTTACTGCAATTCTATGCAGACTGCCGGAGCAAATATGATGGTCTGTCATGAATCCTGACAGCAGCCGGCTATTAGCTATTAACCGCAAACATTAACTGTCGGCCACCTGCTGCTGCCCACAAATCACTAAACACTATGTCGGTCACTTGCTGCTGCCCGCAAATCGCTAAACACGATTCGAACCCGCCGGCCACTACTCCGTCTCGGTCTCCGTCTCGGTCTCGTAGAGGATCTCAATCACCGCGTTCTCCTGCAGGAAGTCATAAACCTTGTCCAACAGGAAGTAAAGGTTCAGCTCCGACTCAGAATAATACGCTCCCACCTCATCCACAGACTCAAAGCCATAATATTCCGCGTAACGCTCCAGCCCTTCCTGATACTCCTCCTCGGAAATCTCCATCTCCTCGGTCTCTGCCACTGCCATCAGGATTAACTCCTGCTGGACATTCAGCTGCACAGCAGCCTCCAGCTCCTCGGTAAACTCGTCCAGCGTTATGCCAAAATAGGCCTCGACAAAATCCTCCATCTCCATCGAAAAGATCGAAGCGTAATACTCATAATAGCTCGTCCACTCATTCACACTGTAATCCAGAAGCTCCTGCGGGTATGCCGTGATCTCGGATGTCGCCGCAAGCTGCTCATAAATCGCCGACAACACCTCATCATCCCATGCAGACTGGAGATCCTCCTCCAGATAGCTGCGGATATACTCCAGATAAGAATCCACATCTGTATATTCCCCGGACGTCGCAGTATTGACCACATCATCCGTAAGCTCCGGCACGCTCATCAGCGAATTTACCGTGACGGTGAACACCACGTCCTGCCCGGCCAGATCCGTGTAGTAATAATCCTCCGGGAATGTCAGATCCAGGTCGACGGTCTCGCCGACCTCCACGCCGATCAGGCCTTCCTCAAAGCCGTCGATAAAGCTGCCTGATCCGATCTCGAGCTCGTAATCTCCGGATCCCCCGTCAAACTCTTCTCCGTCCATCGTGCCAACATAAGTAATGTCCACGGTGTCTCCGTCCTGTACCGTACCTTCCGTCACCCATTCTACCGCGTCGGAATAGCTGATCAGATCCTCCGCCTCCGCGAGGACATCCTCATCCGTCACCTCAGCCAGCTCTTCCATCTGGACGACAATCCCCTTGTATTCTCCGAGAACCACGTAATCCAGCGCCACATAGGTCGGACGCTCCGCTTCGGTCTCCGCCTCTGTCTCGGTCTCCGTCTCACCCGTATCCAGATTCGTCACAGTATCATCATCCCCAATCGTGACGTCTTCCTCCCCGGTCTCCGTCTCTTCTTCCTCAACCGCGAGCGTAACGATCTCGTCGTCCACCATGGCAGCCTCGTCAAACTCGGTCTCCGTCTCCTCCTCCGCCGTCACAGCCATCCCGGATGCGCTGATAGTCAGCGCGCAGACGCACGCCATCGTCAGTAAATAATTTCTTTTTTTCATGATATAGTATCCTTCCTTTTCGTATCAGATGGCGTCAGTATAACATATCCTGACACTTTTTACAGCAATAATTTCAAGAAATTTGAGCCGTGCAAAAAATTTAAGAAAAACCAAAGAATGATTGCAGTTTTTGCCAAAGAATGATAGAATGATGGAAAAGCTGCAGAACCGCAGGCGAACAGGCTCTCAGAGACTCTGCTTCTTTCTGTGGTGTGCAAAATCTCGGACGTGTGGAGGTACTTATGTCAACCTTTCTCAAAGTATTACTGATTATTTTAATTGTGCTGGTGGTGGCGTTGGTCGTGCTCTATTTTGCCGGCAGGCGGCTGCAGAAAAAGCAGGCCGCGCAGCAGGAGCAGATGGAGGCTGCAAAGCAGACAGTTTCCATGCTGATTATTGATAAAAAAGTCATGTCGATGAAACAGTCCGGCCTCCCCCAGATGGTGATTGAGCAGACGCCTAAAATGATGCGGCGCTCCAAGCTTCCGATCGTGAAAGCCAAGGTTGGGCCGCGTGTCATGACCCTGGTCGCGGATTCCAAGATTTTTGACCAGATCCCGGTCAAGCGGGAGATCAAGGCAGTCGTAAGCGGCATCTATATTATGGAGATCAAGAGTGTCCGCGGCGGCGCCGTTGAGAAGCCCGCAAAGGGAAAGCCGAAGCTCCGCGAGCGGCTGGCCTCCTTTGTCAACAGGAAACAGAAGGAGCTGGACGAGGAGGAGAAAACCCTGAAGGGGCAGAAAACACAGAAAAAAGTGAAAAAGTCCGGCAAATAGCAGCCATGCAGGAATTATTTATTCCTGCCAAAGCCGGATGCAGTCCGATACAATGGGCAGAGGAGATGGACGCTTCTCTGCCCTGTCTGTTTTTGCCCCTGTTCGTGTCATACAATATGGAACAGTCCGCTGTCCTTCGCCATGATGCGGATTTGCACACGGCTGTCCGAGACGTGCTCGTAATTGAGCTCCAGTGCGTAGTCTACCAGGATTTCGATCAGCTCGTCACTTTCGGATATCTGCATCCTGCTCACATCGAACCCCGCAAAAATACCCCCGGCAGGCGTCAGGTACCAGCTCTCGTTCTTCGTATTTTCCTCAAATATCATTTTGGAATAAAGAGTCCCCCTCCGTATCACCTCCAGGCGATGATCCTGCAGCGTGATACGGCTTTTTATTGCCATCTGGTCTTCCTCCGCCGGCTCCTCGTATTCTACATAATGTTTTTCATTGCGAAAATAATATCGCCCGGGAGAAATAAGCTCTACCTCATCGTCCTCCTCCGCCTGGGATGATTCCGTATCGTTCACATTATGAAGTCCTTTTATGCTGATCAGTACGTCCCTTGTCATATGAAAATATCCTCGTTCCTTTTCTCTCATCGGCTGGTCTTTCCGCTTTTTCTTATTGAGGCCGCACAGCATCACTACGCAGATCTGTGTTTTCGGACCGCAGCCGCCATCGGTTTTCAGTCAGTATTCCTCTATATTGATTTTCTGGATCGTTTCAATATCATAAGGCAGGATCGAATTCGCAAAGTGGCCGAATTTCTCCGCCATGTCGCTGACAAAAAAGCGGTAGGGCTCGGTCGCGGGCGGATCCGACGGCTCGTCAGGGTTGCAGAGCGATTCCCGTTCCAGAAGCTCTCCAAGCTCCTTCGCCGTCTCGTAGGCAGGATTCACCAGGGTGATCTGGTCGCCGACCAGCTCCCGGATCAGTGAGCGCAGCAGAGGATAATGGGTGCAGCCCAGGATCAGGGTATCAATGTCTTTGTCCATCAGCCCGGCCAGATATCTTTTCGCTACTTCCCTCGTAACCGGATCCTTCAGCCATCCCTCCTCCACCAGCGGGCAGAAGAGCGGGCAGGCCTTTCCATAGACCGTGACAGACGGATCCTCCTCGCAAATCAGCTTCTGGTACATGTGGCTGCTGATTGTACTCTCAGTCCCTATCACACCGATCCTGCGGTTTTTCGTCGCGGTCACCGCCACCCGCGCTCCCGGACGGATCACGCCGATGATCGGAATGTCCAGCTCCTTTTCCACCGTATCCAGAGCCAGTGCGCTCGCCGTATTGCAGGCGATCACGATCGCCTTGACATCCTGCGTCTGCAGAAAATGGATGATCTGTCTCGCGTAGCGGACAATCGTGTCCTTTGATTTGCTGCCGTACGGCACACGTGCCGTATCTCCAAAATACACGATGTGCTCCCGGGGCAGGTTTCTCATAATTTCCCTCGCCACGGTCAGCCCGCCGACGCCGGAATCAAACACGCCGATGGACGCCCGGCAGAGGGCGTTCTTCTCTTCCATATTGCAAACCTCTTTTCTGTGAATTCAGAAGGGCCAAAGCCAAAACATCTCTTTTCAAAACAGAATCGCTTCCCCGTCCAGCATCGCGTAGCTGACCGGCTCTTCTGAAAGAAATTCCGCCCGGCCGGCAGTCGCCTCCGTCACGGCCTCTTTCACCTTCGCGGTCTCCTCCTTCGGAACCAGAGTGCAGATCCGGACAACATCTGTATATTCAGAATCCAGTACCGGAAATCCTCTCTGGCCTAAAATATATTGTATTCTACCGATGCCTGTATAATCCGTCTGAATCGTAAGGCGGACGCCATCCTTTTTTTCGAGAATCGTGCTGTTTTTGAGACCCTCCTGGACGGACCTCGTATAGGCGCGCACCAGGCCGCCAGTACCCAGCAGGACGCCGCCAAAATAGCGTGTCACGACCACAACCGCATTGTGTACATCCTCACCGAGCAGGACTTCCAGCATGGGCCGGCCGGCTGTGCCCTGCGGCTCACCGTCATCACTGCAGCGCTGCAGCTGGTGGCGCTCTCCCACAACATAAGCCGAACAATTATGCCGGGCATCCCAGTATCGTTTCTTCACGGAAGCGATAAAGTCGAGCGCCTCCTCCTCACTCTCCACAGATGTCACGCTCGCGATAAAGCGGGATTTTTTTTCAACGATTTCGGCTTCGCCGCCTTTATAAATGATCTTCATTGATCTTCCTCATAATCATTCTGTGTATCGACATAAACTGTACGTCGCGCAGTGCGGTTTTCGGGTGTTCTGAAAACCTGGCGCAAGGCAGGACATCATGCTCGAAAGTCTTCTCCCTGCCTCACAGGGGCTCATACCCACCGCAGCCGTTGGCCTCCCGGGATCTCCTGCCTGACACAGCTGTCACCCTCACAGGATCTCCTGCCTGACGCAGCTGTCACCCTCACAGGATCTCATACCTGCCCGCGCCCACTTCCCTGATCTGGCAGCCATAAAACTCCTCCGCGGCCCGAATCAGATACAAGGTATCCTTCACGCCGGCTGTCTCATAAGCGGAATGCATCGCCAGCTGCGGCAGGCCAATATCAATCGTATTCATCGACGCATGTGCCGTCACGATGCTGCCAAGAGTGCTGCCACCCGCCATGTCGGAACGATTGGAAAAATACTGAATGGGCGCCTTCGCCCGCTCGCAGATTTTTTTGAAAATTGCGATGCTGACACCGTCACTGGTATATTTCTGATTCGCATTGGATTTTACTACAATCCCCTTGTTTATATATGCACAATTGATGTCATCCGTTTTTCCGGCAAAGTTTGGGTGTACCGCGTGCGCATTGTCACAGCTGAGCAGAAATCCGGACGCGACAGCCCGGAAGTAATCCTCCTGCGTCTTTCCGAAAGCATCATTGACACGCCCAAGCACATCGGACAAAAAGGTAGACGCGGCTCCCTGTTTTGTGCCGGAACCCACCTCTTCATTGTCAAAGCAGGCATAGACAGACACGGTATTCTCATTTTTTCCCTTCAAAAAGCCTTCCAATGACGCGTACGCGCACTGCAGGTCGTCCAGGCGCGGGCTGGAGACAAACTCTTCATACGCGCCCCAGATCACCGGCTGCGTCCGATTATACACAAATAATTCCATGTCGAGGATTTTTTCCAGATCCACCTCGAGTGTCTCAGCCACGACGGACTTTACGCCGTCCGTTTCCCCGGCCTCCCCGGCAAAAAGCGGCAGCATATCAATCTGCTTGTTGTACGCGTGCCCGTCATTCACCGCCCGATCCATATGGATCGCGAGATTCGGGATCAGCAGAAGATCCCGATCCACATTGACCAGCCGGGTCTCCACGCCGGTCGCCGTTTCGAGCAGCACCCTGCCGGCAATCGAAAGGGGCCGGTCGAGCCAGCTCGAACAAATCATTCCTCCATAGCCCTCCGTATCCAGCCGGGTATAATGATTCCTGACATCCATCTCAGATTTTTCCTTCAGCTTGAACATCGGGGAATCGCTGTGGGACGCTGCGATCATGAAACTGTAATCCTCCAGATCCAGACCAACCCGAAACGCGATGATGCTGGAACCATTCCGCGTCACATAATAGCTGCCGCCGCGCTCAAGATTCCAGTGCCCACTCTCCAGAAGCGGCAGAAATCCCGCATCATTCAGCCTGTCTGAAATCGTCTTCACCGCATGGAAGGCGGTCGGCGACTTGCCGATAAAAGAAAGCATCTGCTCTGTGGTGCCACGATACATCAAAAAAATTCCCCCTTTGCGCTCAAGCGCAGTAACAATCATTGTCCCTGACAGAAGCTCTTCCGAACCAGGGTACATTCTACCACGTTTCCCCCCAGTGGACAAGACATAACAAAAATATCCTGTCAGAACCACCTGCGGAATTGCCGCGCCGCCATGTATAAAGTTGTGTTTTATGGAAAATACTACCTGACAGCGACCCCCGAAATAATTCCACCGGCTTTCCGTTCAAACACCGGCTTTTGTTTCAGACAACAGTCAACAGGCGCGCTCCAGGCTGCAGCGTAAACAGGTGGCGTGCCAGGCGGCAACGCAAACAGATGACGTGCCAGACGATGCGGCTGCACAAACAGACGGCGGCGCAAACAGACGGTGTGCCAGACGAGGCGACAGCACAAACAGACGGCAGCGCAAACAGATGGCGTGCCAGGCGATGCGGCTGCACAAACAGACGGCGGCGCACGCAACCATGCATGAGAAAGGAATACAAGAGTATGAACGAGTCAGACACGCACAACCAGGACAAGCTGCACAACACCCGGCATTCCATTCGAAAAATATTTCACAGACCGCCCTGGAAAAAGATCGTCATCGGCCTTGGCGCGGCAGCAGCCACAGTTTTCTTCGTGTTTCTGATCATCGTCTGGCGCCTGATCGCGACCGCTCCCTCGATTGATTCCATCAATGTCTCGCCCTCCGGCTCGGCCACCTGGATCTGCGATGAGGACGGAAATTATCTGCGGAAGCTTTCTCTCTCCGAATCAAACCGGGATCTTGTCTCTCTGGAGGAGATTCCCGTTTCCCTGCAAAATGCGATCATCTCTATCGAGGATTCGCGTTTTTATGAGCACCACGGAATTGACCCGCGAGGCATCGTGCGCGCCCTCTGGAACGGAATCACGAGCGGCACTTTTTCGGAGGGCGCCAGCACGATCACGCAGCAGCTGATCAAAAACAACGTGTTTACCGAATGGACACAGGAAAGTTCCTTCGCGGACCGTTTCGCGCGGAAGGTGCAGGAGCAGTATCTGGCAGTTCAGCTGGAAAAACAGTTGACGAAGGAAGAAATTCTGGAGGATTACCTGAATACGATTAATTTCGGCTCCGGCTGCTATGGCGTAGAGGCGGCGGCGCAGCGCTATTTTGGGAAGGAAGTCTCTGACCTGACTCTCTCAAAATCTGCCGTATTGGCAGCAATCCCCCAAAATCCATCCGGATATAATCCGATTGATTATCCGGAAGCAAACCAGGCACGGCAGCGGCTGATTCTGCGCTATATGGAAGAGCAGGGCTATATCTCCCACGAAGAGCGGATGTCAGCCCTGGAAGACGACGTCTATCTGCGCATCAGCGTTTTTAACGAATCCTATGAAACAGAAGCCGTCTACTCCTACTATGAGGATGCTCTGATCGACCAGGTGGTGGAAATGCTGATGTCCGAGCTGCACTATTCCTATGATCAGGCCACGAAGGCACTTTACAGCGGCGGGCTGCGCATCTGCTCCGCGCAGGATGCCGCTTTGCAGCAGATCTGCGATGAAGAATTCCAGAACCTGGCAAATTTCCCGGAGGGAACCCAGTACGGCATTGATTACTCACTCACAGTGGCAGAGATGGACGGCTCGACCACTACCTATGGATCCAATGCGCTTCGCGCCTATATCCGGGAATATGTCGATGACACGTTTGACCTGCTCTGTGAAACGCAGTCGGAAGCGCAGGGCTACGCAGACGCGTTCCGGGAGTATGTACTCGATTCAGACGGCACTGACTCCGGCAGTGCTAATGGTATAAACTCCCTTAGCAATAGCACTGCAAATGCATTTTCTATAGTCTTTTCTGCAATTTCTGAAGCCTCTGCAGACTCTACAGCTTCTGTCCAGGAAACACAGGAGACCTCAGGGCGCACGGTTCTCTCCGAACGTCTCACCCTCTCCCCCCAGCCTCAGGCTTCCCTGGTCATCATCGAGCAGGAGACCGGCTTTGTCCGGGCCATCGTGGGCGGTCGGGGAGAAAAGACAGCCAGCTTCACGCTGAACCGCGCTACAGATACGACCCGGTAGCCCGGCTCCACCTTTAAAATTCTGACAGCCTACGCTCCGGCTCTTGATCTGGCAGGGCAGACGCTCGCCACGCTTTACGAAAACGAACCCTACGAATATGAGGACGGAACCTCAGTCAGCAACTGGGACATCACCGACTATTCCGGCACCGTCACCATCCGTGAGGCCATCACACGCTCCATCAATGTCGTCGCTGTCCGCTGCATTACTGAAATCACACCCCGTCTCGGCTTCACCTATGCGGAAAAGCTCGGCATCTCAACCCTTGTAGATGACTGGGAATCCGACGACGGTACCACCGACGTCATCCAGCCGCTTGCCCTCGGCGGCATCACAAACGGCGTGACCAATCTGGAACTCTGCGCCGCCTACGCCGCCATCGCAAACGGCGGGATGTATGGCGTGCCTTTATTTTTCACAAAAATACTTGACCGGAACGGCAACCTGTTACTCGATGCGTCCACGCGGTCAGCCGCGGCAAACTCCTCCGCCGAATCGTCCGGCACGGCTGCGGACGATACGGTTCCGAACGAATCGGACGCCTCCCTCGAATTCGGATCCTTTACGCGTGTGCTTCAAAATACGACAGCATTTTTGCTTACCAATGCGATGGAGGATGTGGTCTCTTCCGAAAGCGGCACCGCATATGGCACCATCTTCGCAGCATCCCAACCAGTCGCCGGAAAAACCGGCACCACCTCCAGCTACAAGGATATCTGGTTCGTGGGCTACACGCCATATTACACCTGCAGCGTCTGGGGCGGCTACGACAACAATCAGTCTCTCCCGGACGGTACTCTCTGGCATTCCTACAGCCGCACCCTCTGGACCGCCGTCATGGATCGGATTCATCAGAGCCTTCCCCTCAGGGATTTCTCCTGCCCCGACGGAATCATCGAGGCAGACCTCTGCAGTGAAACTCACCTCCTTGCACAGGAAAATTGTCCGGATACTTACACAGAATATTTCGCCGAAGGAACACAGCCCGAAGAATTCTGCACCGGACATGAACCAGAAACCGAAGCTGAAACAGAAGCTGAAGACAAGCCTGCAGCGGAGACGGAAGGAATCGTAATCTATCAGGATCTGCTGAACCAGCTTTTAACGGAAAGCGAAAGCGAAAACACGACCGAAACTGAAAACACGGGCAGTACTGATACGGAAGGTATCCCCGAGTCTGGTCCGGAGGGCGTGACGGAATCGACTACAGAAAGCGTGACGGAATCTGGTGCGGAAGGTGTGACTGATGACAGGCTACAATATGATAATGAAAGTATCGGCGAATCCGATGAAACCAGTTCCCTTGATGATCTGATGAATCGTCTGGCCGACCAGGGTTTTTCGTTGCCCTGACATAATACAGCAGCCTGCCAGATCCAGCTTCTTGTTATAAATAATTTCTTCACATAATTTTAATAATCTTTATGTTGTCAAAATATAATTTATATGATATGCTTTTGCTACATTATGATTATTTAAGGGGGGGTACTATGACAAACAAATTACAGCAGTTTTTCCCAACGATCCGGACACGTCAGGAAATCCTGAATACCATCACGCAGGATCCCGTCCTGAACTCTATCTTCACCAGCTGGCCGAACGAGCAGCAGGACTACTTTCTTAATTTTTGTTCCGGTGCGAAAGGTTGTAAAATTCTTTATGACTCATTCTTTAAGGAAATTTTTAATCCGGAAGCCACGCCAGAAAGGCTGGAAGGTTTTCTGGCGCTTCTCCTAAAGCAGACGGTTAAAATACTTCACGCCCTGCCAAACGATTCCACAAGGATTGCAGATGAAAATTCTCTGTTAATTATGGACATCGTTGTAGAATTAGAAGACCACAGCATCGCGAATGTTGAGGTACAGCGTCTCGGATACATGTTTCCCGGTCAGCGGAGTGCCTGCTATTCCGCCGACCTGCTGCTTCGACAGTATAAAAGAGTCCGGAGTGAGAAAAAGAAAAATTTCAGTTACAAAGATATAAAGAAGGTTTACACGATCGTCCTGTTCGAGAGAAGCCCAAAGGAATATCACGAAGTCCCCAATTCCTACATACATCGTGGACACTATGTATTCGATACCGGGCTTAAAGTTGAATTACTTCAGGAATATGTCTTCATTCCTCTTGACATTTTCCGAAAAATCAAGCACAATAATATCATCACGGATCATCTTGACGCATGGCTTTCCTTCCTCATTGAGGACGATCCCGATCATATTATCAAGCTGATCCAGGGTTGGCCCGAGTTCATCCCGATGTACGAGGACATCTACGCGTTGTGCAGAAATATGAGGAAAATTATGGGATTGTTTTCAGACGAATTAAAAATATTGGATCAAAATACCGTGCAATATATGATGGATGAAATGCAGGATGAGATTGATGCGAAAAGAGAAACGATCGCGGAACAGGATTCCACAATTGCCAGTCAGAAGGACACTATCGCTGAGCAGAAAGATACTATCGCTGAGCAGAAAGATACTATCGCTGAGCAAGAAGCCTTAATTGCGGAACTAAGAAAAGAACTAGAAAACAAATGAAGTGTGAGATTCTGTTTTTAAGTCTTTGCAAATATTAAGTGCGGTATTTTTCGGCCCATATGTGTCTAAACGCAGCGTTTTCAGTCCTTGACAAATCTGCGTAAAACCTTTATAGTGATGAAGTGTTATCTGGTATCACATTTCCGTGCAGCCGGGGAGATAGCGGTGCCCTGTACCTGCAATCCGCTACAGCAGGGGTGATGCCAAGCCCAGGGCGTGCTGTTGCAGAGCTGCCCCTGATAAGTGATGTTGACGTCCGGGTCTTACGCGGCAGGAATCCGTGAACCGTGTCAGGTCGGGAACGGAGCAGCACTAAGCGGAACCTCCTGGGTGCCGTAAGGCAGCCTGGATCGAGTTAACTGTCAGGGTAACGTCTGTGGCAGGCGTTCAAAGCGAGGCGCACGGAATTTTTATACAGAAGCTGACCGCGCATGGAGTTTTCTCTCCCTGATCGCGGTCTTGTTTTATGTCGCGTCTCTGAGTATTCCCGGCATCTGGACAAATGCCCGGATCATTTATGCGTATCAGACGGAGAAATAAGATTCGTATGACTGTCGATGAAAAATATATGAAAGAGGCTCTTCGCCAGGCCAGAAAGGCTTATGCTCTCCGCGAGGTTCCGATCGGATGTGTCATTGTCTGTGAGGGCCGGATTATCGCACGCGGCTATAACCGGCGCAATACCGATAAAAACACAACCGCTCACGCTGAAATGATCGCGATACGCCGCGCAAGCAAAGCGCTTGGAGACTGGCGGCTGGAAGGCTGTACTATCTACATCACACTGGAGCCCTGTCAGATGTGTGCCGGAGCAATTGTTCAGTCCCGTATCACTCGAGCGGTCCTCGGCGCTATGAACCCAAAGGCCGGGTGCGCCGGATCCGTCCTGAATCTTCTGGAAATGTCGGAATTCAACCACCAGGTAATCGTGGAACATGGGATTCTCGGGGAGGAATGCGGCACGATGCTTTCAGGATTTTTCCGTGAGCTAAGGGAATCCAAAAAGCAGTCATGAGCAAGTTTTGCAGCGGAAGCTTTTGCGAAGACTTTGCATGAGCAGCATGAGCAGATTTTTTAAAGAAATGATTGACGAATTTTCATCCGTGTTTTATAATGAAAAAACGTGACAGGGAGAGTTATCGAAGTGGTCATAACGAGCCGCACTCGAAATGCGGTCGTCCTTTTTGGGCGCGTGGGTTCGAATCCCACACTCTCCGGTTTTCTAAGTCAGAAAGGCACTCATGGCGAGGTATCTCCGTGAGTGTTTTTCATTTTCACATTTTTTTCAAAGACCGTACACTTTTTTATCACAGTGTCAGGGTATCCTGTTTTCAGCACCAGATAAGAAGTGCTAAAAAATCTTTCTTTTTCATACTCGCCGGGATCGCAAAGATCCCGGCCCTCCCTTTAAAATTCTCAGCCAGGGCAAACGCCCTGGCTGTTTTGATGCACAGAGCCGCCCCCTGTTCGATCACAGGGGCGCATAAAAAATTTTTCCGGCTGACGCAGAAAAATCCGCAATTTACATTCTCCTACTCTACTCTCCCGGCTCCAAATGTCCGAATGTTCATGGGATACACGTTTTCTCTGCCCACATACTGTGCGATGTAGTTTACATAATCTTCTGTTTCCTCCTGCGGCAGCACACACGCGATCACGCCTGCAAATCCGCCGCCGTGCACGCGGCAGACGCCCCTGCCGGTGCGGTCGAGGAAGAGCTTCGTCAGCGCAAGAGTCAGATCCACCTTCTGCTCCGTATAATTGCGGATGGAGTAGCAGTTCTGCAGCCACTCCCAGGATGACCGCCCGGACTCCTCAATCATTCTCAGAAGCGTGGCTCCGTCACGGTTCAGGGCCGCCTGGTAGGCCGCGTCGACGCGCTTGTTTTCTTCAAAGAAGTGCAGTGCGCGCAGGATCGCGCGATCGTTGGGGATGGCGGAAAGATGTGACAGCAGAGTCTCCTCGTCCGTTTCGCAGAGCAGCTCCACCCCGAGTGCGTGCGCTGCCTCCTTCATCTCCATGGGAACACTTGAGTATTCATCGCTCAGATCCGCATGGCCTTTTCCGGTATTCACAATTACCAGGTCGTAGCCCAGCTGTGAAAAAGAAAACTCGACTCGTTTGCATATGTCGTCATCGCTCACATCCGGCGGTGTTCCTTTCCCGGATTCCGAAGCTGCCCCGCCCCCTGCGGGTTCTTTTGGCGGAGCGGCAATCTTTGAGAAATCCAGCATAATCGTACCGCCGACCGCGCAGGCCATCTGATCCATCAGGCCGGAAGCCTTGTCCCAGAAATGGTTTTCCGCGTACTGGCCGATCCGAGCATAATCAATGCAGCGCATCCGCCCCTCATTGAAAAACTCATTTATCATCGCACAAATAAGCATCTCAAACGAAGCGGACGAGCTGACTCCGGCTGCCGAGATTACCTCCGTAGACACGAATGCGTTAAATCCCGACACGGCAAAGCCCATTTCCCGCGCCGCTATCGCCATCCCTGCTACCAGGGAAAAGCTTCCCCGGTTCTTCGGTACCCGGTCAAGCCTGGTCAGATCTACAATAATCCTGTCGCGATAGCCCTCGCTCACGATGGTAATCACGTCCGTGCCGTTTTTGCAGGCAGCCCCGATCGTGTCCAGGCTGATGCTGCCCGCAAGAATCCTGCCTCCGTTGTGGTCCGTGTGGTTGCCGACGATCTCTGTCCGCCCCGGAGCCGTAAAAAATTTCATCTTGCCCTGTGCGGCATCTGCCTTTTCCGGAGCAAACTTTTTCTGATAATTCTCAGCCAGTGACTGATAGCGGGCAAGGCTCTTCTCGCTCTCGCCGTAAATGCGCTCCAAAGTCTCAATTCTGGGTAAATTCATGGTTCCTTTCCTCCCTGCGTTAATCGCAAATAGATCCTGATCCGATGATAGCGTCCTGCCAAGGATTGTTCATCCAGACGTTTCCCGGACAATACGGCTGACATAGTTTCTTGCGCGTACCGCGCCCAGGCGTCTGGCCTGGTTTCTTGCGTGTACCGCGCCGGGCGTCTGGGTCCGATCAGAATCTGGATTTTTTAGTATCTGTCCCGGCTGCCCTGCCTGCAGATGTCTGCGGCATGCAGATCTGTGATCCGGGTGTGACCATTCATTTTTACAGCATCCGGTAGCGCGCCAGGCAGGCAAGGATTTCCTGTCTGCGCACCGCCGCGGCAGGACCTGCCCCATAATATGGCGGAGTGACGGAGAGAACGCCGTCCTTTTCCATTTTGCAAAAGGCTTCCCCGGCCAGCTGGGGAACGGTCTTTTTGCCGTCTGCCATACGCTTTAAAATATATTGCATCAAATAGGCGAGCGCCGCTGTCTGACTCTCGTCTACGATCTGCTCAAGATAACGCAGGTCGATCTCTGTTCTGTCCAGACTCAGGGTATCCCAGCCATGTACGCGCGGCTTCTCGATCTGTTTCGGACGAACCCGCTTTTTGAGCCAGTCAACACGGCGAACGGTTTCTGCCGCACCTGCCGGAGCAGATTCTTCCGCGGCTTCCAGACGCCATTCTCTGATATCTGCCCTGCAGAGTGCTTTTGCACGCGCAGTGACGTCCCGGGTGACGTAACAGTCCATCTGCAAAACCGTATCGGCCACTTCCAGATAGTCGCCGGAGCTGCCCACGACCAGTATGGTCGACACGCCGAGATCGTCATAAAGGCTGCGGATCTTCCGGATAAATGGCGTGATCGGCTCTTTTTCATCGGAAACAAGACGTGCCATGCGCTCATCGCGCACCATAAAATTAGTGGCGGAAGTATCTTCGTCAATCAGAAGCACGTGGTTGTCCGCGCAAAGTGCCTCGACCGTGTTCGCCGCCTGCGAGGTGCTGCCGCTCGCGTTTTCCGTGGAAAAACGAGCCGTGTCGGCATGCGTCGGCAGATTGTTGATAAACAGAGAAATGTCAGTCTCATGGATGCACCGGCCCTCCTCGGCGCGCAGCTTGAACGCACTCGCGTCCGTGATGACAAATTCTCTGCCGTCACCGGCGATGTGATTATACACGCCGCGCTCCAGTGCTTTTAACAGAGTCGACTTTCCGTGAAATCCGCCGCCGGTGATGACGGTAATCCCCTTTTTAATCCCCATGCCGCGCATCTCGCCCCGGTGCGGCAGCTTCAGAGTCACAGCCAGGCTTTCCGGGCTTTCAAAGGCTACCGCCGAATTTTTCATCGGCCTCTGTGACACGCCGCTCTCCCTCGGAAGAATGGAGCCGTCTGCCACAAAAGCCACAAGTCCCAGCTCGTCCAGCGCATCCCGGATATACTGCTGATCGTCCGCAAGCTCCGCGACCGCTTCCAGATCACGCTCCATCTGACTTCCCCCTGCAGCATCTCCTGATCCGGATAAAGCCTTTGGCATGTGGAAGGTCCTCTCCGCTACGGACGGCAGATAATCAAACAAAATCGTTTCCAGCTCTCCAGCCGCAATGGTGCGCCCATAAGCCGGGAACCCGATCTCGATCCGTGCCTCGATCACCTCCGGGGTGATCCGCATCGCGGTGCGCTCCAGAATCTCCTGCCCCGCCCGGCATGCCGTCACAAGTCCGCTTTTTCCCGAGCCCTGACCCACGCGAAGCGTCTCTAAATGGTCAGGGCGACTTGCCGCCGAGCGCAGCGAGGGGGCGTTTCCCGAGCCCTGACCCACGCGGGATTTTCCTCCAAAATCGTTCCAGTACTCTGATCCCTTTTCGTAGTCATTCTCGCGTCCTTTCCCCCGATCAAACCTGCCGCTGTGATTTTCCGAATGGTACCCGCGATCCGTTCCGCTTCCTCGTCCATTTTCACTTTTTATATTCCTGTGCAGCCGCCTGAGAAGATAATCCTCCGCCGCGATCCTGCGAGGGCGGGTTTCAAAATATTTCGGAGCAATGTTGTCCCGGTTATAATACAGGATCCGCACACGCGAAGGCGTGGCAAACGGATCCCCCTGCACATGGTCAATCGACAGCCTGTAGCTCCCGAAATCGTATTCTCCTTCCAACACTTTGTATACTTTATAGCCTTTATGATCAATCGACCGCAGCTGTTTTTTCAATTCTGCCTGTGAACGCATTTTATATGTACCTCCCTGAACCGGACAAGCCGGCATCCCAAAAGCTTCGCCATTTTGCGTAAATAATCATTCCTAAGTTCCTTAATAACAATACCTGTTGGCTGATTACGAGAAAATTGCCGCTCCCCAGAGCATGATCCGCAAAAACAGATTTGCCTCATACAGCCAGCTAAGCAATGCGCTGTTGTTTACCATTGTCATGAGAGCAGCGCCCGTCTCCGTCGTCTGAGCTATGGTCAGTATGATGAAAAAAAACCAGAGCAAAAACAATGCCTCTACCAGCCCGAACGCGGCGCCAGCCAGCCGGTTGGCCAGCCCGATGACCGGGAAATGTGAAAAAACGTCCAACAACATAAGCGCCACACGGAGCGCCACGTTGACCAGCAACACTGCCACAAGAAAAGACACTGCATTTAAAATCAGGGTAGCAATGCTGCCGACAATGTAATCCTGAAAGCCTGACACGTTCAGGCTTTCGTAGCCTTCCTCGTTATTATTTGCGATCAGCATGTTTTTTAGCATCTGGGGAATGGGAAGGGCATTAATAATTTCATTCTGCACAGTTGTGCTCGACATCAGCACGTCCAGGACACTGCCTGTTTCCTCGCTCACCAGGCTGAATCCGCCAGCATTCCATTCCCCCGTTCCTGTTCCATCGGACAGGCTTACCCCTGTTCCGCCAGAAATATTTCCCGTCAGGCCCGTACCGGCTATGACTGACAGGCTTCCGGTCAGATCCGTATCGGTCAGGTCTGACAGGCTTCCGGTCAGATCCGTACCGATTATGTCTGACAGGCTTCCGGTCAGGCCTGTCCACAGCGATTCGGTCTGATCAGATATCACCTGCTCACACTGCGCAAAAATGTAGTCGTAAAGCGGTGTGTTATTTTTGAGAAATCCCGTCACATAAGGCAGTACAGCCGACACCAGTACAATGGAAAGTACCAGAGAAAGCATGGAAGCCAGCTTTTTCACAAAGCCCCTTCGAACCCCCGAAAAAACCAACGCGATTGTAATTACAATAATAATAATCTCCAGTATACTCATAAAGACCCCCGCTAGCAGATCCGTATCTGGTCAAAGCTGTCCTGCGTGATGACCAGATAGCGCCGAAACTCTGAAAAATAAAACATATCTACGATTTCTTTCTCATAAGCGGACGAATAACGCAGGCGGCCGTTTTTGGTATACACACTGCAGGCAGTGGAGGTAACCATCAGGATCTGGCCGTTTTCGATCTTGATCTCGTCAAAATCCGCGTCAGTCCCCACCGACGTCTTCTGCCTGCCGCGATAGTTGTATAGCTCCATCCGGTAGTTATGTTCTCCGGTCACGTCAGAAAACAGAAAGCCTATCATATCATCATCATAAAAACAGCTCACGATCTCGTCATCAAAGGTCTGCTCCGCTTTTTTCTCCAGCGTACTCCCGCGGAATACGGTAAATCCATTATCCGCGACCGCGACCGCCGTCGTATTGTCCGTAAAAAACACCTGCGAAACCACAACGCCTGAAAAAGTTTCACTGCTCATTACGTGGTCGGCCGACGCGTCGCCGGAAGAGCTAAAATCATAAAACACGACCGTTGACGTCATCACACCTTCCAGAATTCCAAGATACGAGACCACCATTTTCTCCCCGTTTGGCGTGAGGTCGACATCCAGCGGGTAGCCGGAGTCCGATATCGTCGTTTTGTCATTGGCAATACTTGTCCCTTCCGCATCGTAGAGCCGCACCCAGGTCACATCGTCATCCTGCAGCACTACGGCGACAACGCCCTGGTTTGACACACGCACCTTCAGAATCGGCAGCAGACAGGAAAAGCTTCCAAGCAGCCCATCCTCATTTACCACGTAGACCTGTGTGCCCTGCTGCTCCGCAATCACCATCGTCGTGCCGCATACGTCTACGATCGGGGACTGCATGCTGTAGGTGACGCTCCATTTTACCTCATTTTTATGCGTCACGCAGGACACGCCATCTGAATTATAGCGGTACAGATATTTTCCTGCCAGTTCATACTGCGTGCCCGACGTCATCGTGTTCTCTATTGACCTTGAAATAACATAATCGTCAAAAGTATGCGTGCGGTTGTACAGATAAAAGCCCGTCGCCGCACCCAGAAGGAGCACCACCACCCTGCCCCGCATGATCCAGCGCCGCCGCCTGCTGCGCGCGAGCAGTTCTTCAAACGATCTGCCCTCTGTCTCGTCCGTCCCGGACGTCCGCATATCTCCGTCTTCCCCCAGCTCATGCATTTCGTCCAGATCTTCCTCTGGTATTTCAAGGAAATTCAGCCGTTCTATTATGCCCAAAAGGCGTTCCTTCCATGTCTTTTTTTCCATTCTGATCCTCAGTCCTGTTCCTGATGCGTCAGGATTCTATCGTAAATAAGCAGTGGTTTTCATCGCCTGTACCATACTATAACATTGACCTTCCGGAAAAACAACTCTGTCCGCAAATTTTTACAAATCTTCGCGGCCTGGGCAGCTGCAGGTCATGCCCTGATTAAATTTACGTTATTCCCACTTCTACAGGTGTAAAGACCTGTCGCCAATAACTCATGCATCCTGCAAGCCTGATACGCGAATCACAGATCCTACAAGTCTTGCCGCAGCCCAGTCAGACGGATCTATGGCAGTACAATTTTCTGTCCCGGCAAAATCAGATCTGCGTCTTCAATCCCGTTTGCCTCGCACAGCTCCTCCAGACGATCCAGGCTGCCATAATACTTCGCACAGATAGCCGCAAGCGTGTCACCCTCACGAATGACATAGGACGCCTGCAGCTGCCGGCTTACGGATGACACAGCCACGGCAGTATCCGTATCAGAAGAGGAATCTGTATTTAAACCCGCAGCAATCCCTTCCGAAGTGTCCTCTACATCCACAGCGGATGCCTCCGACGCACTGGCCGTATCTGTTTCCGCAGTAACCACCTCTGAGCCTGCCATGGCCACATCCGAACCGGATTCCGCGCCTGCATCAGCGTCGGCCGCAGTCGCAGCAGTACCCACGCTTTGGTCTGCCGATCCAGTCGAACTGTCCTCCTCCTCTTCTGCCCAGAATGAATCAGAACCAGCCAGTATCTCATCTGACAGAGTCTCCGAAGCATCGGAGACAGCCTCCGAAGTGTCTGACGTATCCGCTGTGCCTGTAGCCTCTGCAGCATCATCCGGGTCAGCCATATCGTCTGATGCTGCCGTATCCGCCGCCATGGCACCCGTTTCTGCGGCAGCAGACTCGCCCTGGGCCGCCTCTCTCCTGTTCGCCGTCAGCTGCAGATCCTGCACCCGGTTCACTACGATCACCCCGACAATCAGAACCCCTACCACAAAAAATGAACTGGCCAGCTTCAAAAAGCTGTGGCTCCTTTCCTCCGCCTTACTTCTCACCTTTTCCCGGAAACTGCGAATAGCCTTATCCGGCTGTCCTTCCTGCTCCACGCTCTTTTCGCCAAACGTCTCCGCCAGAACCTCCTGCATTCTCTGATTTGGCTCATAAAATACAAAATAGCCCCGGATGCCTTCGTACCGCTCTCCTTCCAGCCAGTAAAGCCGTTCTTCCTGCTCCTGCAAATGGTAGAGAATCCGTCCGGCTTCCGGAAAATGCGAGGATAGCTCCTCCATCCGCCCCGCCGGACAGGTGCCGATCGCGCAGCAGCCCAGTATCTCGCATCCCGGAAAGCTCTGTTCCTTTTCTATAAGAAGCCGCTTCCATGGATCCGGAGAGGCCGCAGCTTCCGTCTCCTTCACACCAACCGGGTCAGGCAATTCTTCCGGCACGCCGTACCGCTTCTGAAATGCCTGCCACAGATTCTTCTTTGGCCGCCCTGCCTCGTCCTGCGCCTCCTTTGACGTGTCCTGCGCGGGCGACGCAGGCTCAGGCTTTTTCTCTGACGCCGGGCCATCCGGGATGGTTTCCTGCCTGATCTGCGCCGGATCCGGTATTTCCAGGATTCCCCGCACAAACACATAATCTGCATCCTGCGTGCTCTTTTTCTCTCCCAGGAAAACCCCCAGAAAGCTTTTCTCCCCCCTGTTCGCCATCTTCCGTATGTAAGTCATTACATAATCTTCAAAACAAATTTTCTGTCTGCCCTGTATATCTCCTATCTGGCGTATGTTTTTCGGAAGCAAATTGTCACTCGCCATAACCAGCACACTCCTTTTTCCATACTTACAAAGCCTTACTATATACTTTATGCAGAAAAGGTCCTTTTTAGGATTCACGACGGACTCCTTTTGCCGTTCATATTACATTCCTGTAAGCTGTAAAAAGGTATACCCCCAGGCACAGTCAGAAAACGCCTCCCTTCTCGCTCCAGTCCCTGTTCTTATACGATTCGTTCAGCCACGCCACTGCGGCTTCCAGTCCTTCGCCGGAAAGTTCAAAATACTCGTATGTTTTTTTCTCCTCCGGCGTACATTCCCAGCAATTCGGCTGAGGGTAAACTGCCGCGACAAGCCGGTCGTCCTGCCGGTATAAATTGTAGCGCATCCCCCTGCAGCTGCCTGTGAAATTTCGTTTTTTTAAAAATTCCAGGGAAATCTGTCCTTTCAGAGTAATTGGCTGATGATCAGCAGTTCTTTCCATACCTGATTGTTCCCTTTCTGTAAGATTTTTGCATATATAATAAACGGCTTTCGTCGTTTTACCGGAACCGGGGTCGGAAAGCATTTGCAACCGGCCTGCCACATGAAATTTGGGCACATAGACAGATGCTGGCACTGCACGAATATTTCCTCCCAAAATGGATAAACTTATGAAGAAAAGGTACTCTCCCATCTGAACCCCGGGGCAGATGAGCCGCCGGAGACTGTCTATGGAAAGGAGCCCAAATGTCAATAACCACCGAATTTTTTTCCGGAATCATCTCCCGCACCGGTAACTGCGCCGCACGAGAAGAACAAGCTTCCACCGATTCCCGCCCGCTTTGCCCCGCGCTGCTCGGACAGCTCCTGAAGGAATTGGAAAGCACAAGCGGAGCAGCAAAGGCAAGCCCGGTCATACTTTGCATTGGCACAGACCGCATGATCGGCGACAGCCTCGGCCCGCTGACTGGCAGCCTGCTCTCGGAACGGGCCGGAAGCTCCCTCGTCGTCTATGGCACACTCAACGCGACGGTACATGCATGCAATCTGAAGGAAACGCTTGCCAGAATAAAAAAAGAGCATCCGCGCAGCACGGTGATCGCCGTGGATGCTTCACTTGGACGCCAATGCGTGCCGGGCTCTGTATTTGTCCGTGCCGGGAGTCTGAAACCCGGCATGGGGGTCAGCAAAAATCTGCCCGCGGCGGGCGACATCTCCATCACGGGCATCGCCGGCGCACAGAGCGGGCAGCCCTGGCTCACGCTGCAGACCGCGCGCCTGTCCCTGATCATGGGCATGGCGGAGCAGATCTGCACGTGCATTCTGGATGTATGCATCCGATCAGACAGATGCAGCTGTCAGCCTCTGTCCGCCCGCCGGACGGATGTTCTGTTATACTGAATATCACTGAAATTTACAGTTCATGGTTCCAAAACAGCACGTTCTGAATGCAGTTCGGTTTATACGACTGTAAATGTTTCAGGCGTGCAGTATAACCAGATAAGGAGCGGCAGCGGGAAAATCCCTTACGCGACCGTATGCATACTACAGCTCCACACGCCCCTCGAGCGCGCGCAGCAGCGTGACCTCGTCAATATATTCCAGGTCTCCGCCGACCGGAACGCCGCTCGCAATGCGGGTGACCCTGATGCCGGTCGGCTTGATCAGCTTGCTGATATACATCGCGGTAGTCTCGCCCTCCAGGCTGGAATTGGTCGCGATGATAACCTCGTTCACATCGCCTTCGAGCCGCTTAATCAGCTCCTTCAGCCGGATATCGCCCGGGCCGACGCCGAGCATCGGAGAGATCGCGCCGTGCAGCACATGGTAGACGCCCTCATATTTCCCTGTCTTCTCGTACGCGGCCAGATCTCTGGTCGTCTCGACTACCATGATCGTCTTTTTATCCCGCGCCGGATTGCTGCAGATCGGACAGATCTCCTGATCCGTCAATGTGCAGCACTCCCTGCAGTAGCGGACATTCTCCCGCGCGTCCGTGATCGCGTCAGTCAGCTGCGCGACCCGCTCCTTCGGCATGTGGATAATATGAAATGCCAGACGCTGCGCGGACTTGCTGCCGATCCCGGGCAGCGCGGACAGCTGCTCGATCAGCTTTGACATCCGTTTTCCATAGTAATCCATCAGAATCCAAGCCCTCCAAGGCCGCCCATGCCGCCGGTAAGCTTCGACATCGCGGCTGCCGCCTCTTCCTCCGCCTTGCGGAGCGCCTCGTTGGTCGCCGCCACAATCAGATCTTCGAGCATCTCAATATCGTCCGGATCTACGACCTCCTCCGAGAGCTTTACCTTCGTCACTTCTCTTTTTCCGGTAACCGTCACTTCCACCGCACCGCCGCCTGCCGCCGCGGTAAACTCCTTCTCCTCCAGCGACTTCTGGCTCTCCTCCATCTGCCTCTGCATCTTCTGCGCCTGTTTCATCAGATTGCCCATATTTCCGGGCATTCCGCCCTGATAACCGCCCCGTTTTGCCATAACGTTCTCCTTTTTCGGTTTACTTCATATTTTAGGTTTCATGAAATGATCGTGGGAAACACTTTCAGCCTTTCCCTGTTATAGTAAACGACTTTAATCGTTTTACTTTAAAAGTTATCATTATTCTACTACAAATCCGGCTCCTTTACCACCATAAAATATCGTCAGCGGGACGATTTTAAACGGAAGAAATGATCTGCTACATATCTGGCACAAAAGTGGCTGAAAAAATGGCCTACGACAGTTCCGCCGCATACAGCGCCGCGCCGAGCGCACCGCACAGCTGCGCCTTGTCGCTGATGATCAGCTTCGTCGCAAGCCGCTCCTCCAACGTCTTTACAAGACCCTTATTCTGTGCTACGCCCCCGGTCATCATGTAGGCTTCCGCGCCGCCGACTCGCTTCACGAGCGCAGCCGTCCTGGCGGCCACCGCTTTGTTCAGGCCATGGACGATATCGTCCGGTTTTTTATTCTGCGCGATCAGCGATACAACCTCTGACTCAGCAAACACGGTACACATGCTGGAGATCGTAATATCCTCATCATAGGCAAGCCCCGCCTTTCCGATCTCGTCCAGGCTCATCTCCATCGTGCGCGCCATCATCTCCAGAAAACGCCCGGTGCCCGCGGCGCATTTGTCGTTCATGACAAAATTTTTCACCGAGCCGTCCTCATGAAGCCGGATAACCTTGCTGTCCTGCCCGCCGATGTCGACGACGGTCCGTACGCCCGGGTCGAGGAAATGTGCTCCCCGCGCGTGGCAGGTGATCTCTGTAATGCTCTTGTCGCCCACCTGGATTGCGGCGCGTCCATATCCGGTGGTCACCACCGCATCGATATCCTCCCGATCCAGATTTGCCTTCTGCAGTGCCTGCTCCAGAGCGCGCTCCGCGCCAATGGCCGCGCCAGCCCCGGTCGGCAGGATCATGCTCGAGACAATCTCTTTCCTCCTATTTAATATAACAACATCCGTGCTCGTCGAACCGCTGTCGATCCCCGCGTAATAACCTTTTCCCATGTGTGGTTTTCCCCTTCCTGAATCCGTCCCCGATTTTGCCGCCGGGCCGACGTGGGACTGCGGGCGCTGGTTGCTCCCATCTCCCGAATGGCCAGGGCCGCCTTCTGCAGCCAAAATCGTTTCTGCAAGCTCTGGATTCAGCTCCAGACTCTCCGCGAATGCTTCCAGTCTGGTCAGCAGCTGTCCGCTGCTCTGCACGGTATAATCGGACTCGATTTTTAAAAGCGGCAAATCCGTGTGGGATCTGGCTTCGGCATATTCAAAGCTGTAGAAATCGCAGAATTTGACAGTATGATAAATCATCCCCTTCAAAGAGGGATCCTGAAAAAGTCTCCTGCGCCCGGTGACGTCCGTCATCCGCATACAGGGAATCTGCCCGAGAAGCTCACCCGCATACCAGTCCATGAGGGCATCGAAATGATTCTCGCTGAAGTCCTGCGGCTGATTCGCCTGTAGCTCCCCCACACCGTTCGTCGGCCGATTTTCTAAGAGTTCTCCAGTACAATCCGTCGGCAGGTTTTCCGACGGTTCTCCTGCACGGGCCGCTGACAATTTATCTGCTATCTCCCCCGGATAAGTCCACGCCACGGAGCGATTGTATACACAGGTCTCATTTACCACCGGAAGCGGCATGGACGCCTGCGTCATCTCGAAAAGCTCCTCCCCCATCCGGGCGCCAAGCACAGCCAGGTGCGGCTCCTGTGTACGCTCCCTGGACACAAACGCCTTTCGAAACGCTTCAAAATCAAAGCTGCGCCCTTTGTACACGCCATATTTTTGTGCCAGATCCTTCAGCTGCGCCGCCACACGTTCACGGGCGCAGGCAAAGCGGCCAGAGCTCCCCGGATCATGAAGCACGTCCATCATGTAGAGAAAATCCAGCTAGCCCATGTCCTCCAACAGGTCATATACACTGCGGATGGTATCGCAGCAGTTGACCAGCACCAGCTCCTTCACCTGCCCGGAAAGCACCGCTTCCAGCACGGATTTGCCAAAGCCGCAGATATTTGGATGAGCGATCTGATCTGCCTGGTCAAACCCCTCCGGCATGTTATTCAAAATTTCACATTCGCCGCCGAAGGCAGTCAACAGCTCCAGCGGCGTATATTTGCATACATAATACGTTTTTTCCAAAATAATTCCCTCATCGAGCCGCTATCCCGGTTTCTCCGGCAAGGTGTCAGGCGAGCTATCCTGGTTCCTCCGGTCAGACGTCATGCGGGTTATCCCGGCTCCTCCGGCCAGACGTCAGGCAGGCTATTGTCCACCCAGCATCTCCAGAAACGCCCCCAGCCGCGTGGATGTCTGCCCTTCGCCGCCATGGCTCCGGTCGCAGCCGTCCCCGTCCAGGATCAGCGTCGGGATCCCGGCCGCTTCAAACTTTTTCTTCGCGAGCTGGGAGCCGCCGAGCGTGTGCTTGCAGCCCCAGTGGTTGAACCAGACGACGCCGTCCGCCTTTGTCTCCTTCGCGTGGCGGATACCCGCGTCGATCCTCCGCGTGATGCTTCCATTCAGCGAATTATAGAGCAGCCGCATCGCCATCTCTTCATAGGGATCCTCCGAGTGATGCTCCAGATTTGCAACCTGCGCCAGCTCGCAGCCGACAATCTGCGCGCTCTCCTTCAGTAAAAAGACATCCTTTACCGCCTGCGACCAGAAGGGGATCGTATGCATCCAGTAAATACGTTTCCCCCGCGCCGGCTCCGCCTTGTCCAGCTCTGCGAGAAGCTTCTCCGTGTACTCCTCTTCCTCTTCCGTCCCCAGCAGAATGTTATTCGTCATGCCGCAGTACATCGGCGATACCAGATCCTCCGGGATGTATTTGTCCACACGTTCCTTCTGGAAGCGATCATAATTCTCCAGGGTACGCCTGCTTCGCGCAATGCGTCCTCGCAGGCTCTCTTCATCTATTTTTCTGCCTGTCTGTTCCTCCAGGAAGCATGCCAGATCCCGCAGCTGATCCGCCACATATGCGACATCCGCATCAGTCCAAGGCGCAGGAGCCTCCATTTTATTTTCGCCCGGCGGCAGGTTGTGCCGGTCATCTTCTGAGCGCTTCACTTCCACCCGGCACGCGGGTACGTCGATCGCAAAACACGGCACATCATACAGCGCCGCCAGCTCCCTGAATGTCAGAAGATTCGCGTCACAGGCCAGGCTCGTGTACACAATACAGCGCGGCGCGGGAAGAAGCCCCTTTTGCGCCGCCCCGATAAACGTCTTGTGATAGCTGCACAGGGTCTCCGATATACCGCAGTCCTCCGCCGTCTGCAGAAACGCCCGCTCTGCCTTTGATGCCGCCAGATAGCAGGAGAAGGCCTCTACATTGTAGGGGGAAAGCCCCGCCTCCTGCATCAGCTCGCAGGGCGTAAAAACGCTGACCAGAACACTGTTCTTTGCATCCTTCAATGGTTTCAGCATTGTATCCATCATCAAATGCGCCAGATACTGGTCAGCCCAAAGCAGCTTCTTATCCGGGGCAAAGCGATACTTCAGGTTCTGCGCCTGCCAGCCGGTCTTCAGAAGCGCCCGTGCCCGCCCCGGATTTGTATCGCTTAATTGTTCCACATAGTGGCCAAATGTTTCAATAATCTGCAAATTTTTCATCCTTCCTGTTTCCGGCAGGCTCAGGAACTGCCGCAAAATAACATACCCAGATTATGCCGGACAGCGTGTGAAGCACATGCCATAAAAACGTATGCGCAGCGGGCTGCTTCGAGGTTTTTATAATCTGTGCTTCGTGCGTCAGGCGGTTCAAAATGGGTAAGTAATTCGCGACAGTTCCTTAGATCGAGCCCGGGCTCTGCCCGGCACATATAATACTACAACAATCTCCCGTCTGATTTCATCAGATCACATAAGAATTCGCTTTCGCCATCTGCCATTGCAGCAGGTCTTCCAGCGTAATATGATCCACCACCTGGCAGATGGCATCGTTCAGCCGGTCCCAGAGGATCGACGTCGCACTGTCCGCCTCTCCGTCGGAACCGTCCTGGGCGTATTCCACGGGGGTGAGGCTGCCCTCTGTGAGCCGCAGAATCATGCCGGCAGTATATTCGGACGGCCGGTACGCAAGGACATAGCCTCCCTGCGGGCCGCGGATGCTGCGCACATAGCCGGCCTTGTTCAAAATAGATATGATCTGCTCCAGATATTTTTCCGAAATATTCTGTCTGCGGGCCGCGTCCTTCAGCCTTACCGGCTCTCCTGAATTATTAATCGCCAGATCCAGCATCAGGCGCATGGCATATCGCCCTCTTGTCGAAATTCTCATCTTTTTATTCCATTCCTGATTTTGTAAAAATGCAGAACAGCATGGCTCACTTTTCTGTAATGCTCTCTGATGATAAAAAGAGCATGATTCTCCCTGTACGATTCTATTTTACTTTCCATCAAACAGCGGCGTCGAGAAATAGCGGTCTCCGCCATCCGGAAGAAGAGCAACGATCACCTTGCCCTTATTCTCTGTTCTCTTCGCGAGCGATACCGCCGCATGCAGCGCCGCACCTGAGGAGATGCCGGTCAGGATGCCTTCCGCCTTTCCAAAAGCCTTCGCCATCTCGAACGCATCCGCGTTCTCAATCGGGATCACTTCGTCATAAATATTCGTATTTAATGTCTCCGGCACAAATCCGGCGCCGATGCCCTGGAGCTTGTGCGCGCCCGCCCTGCCGCCGGAAAGCACTGCCGATGTCGCCGGCTCTACCGCCACGATCTGTATCGCCGGATTCTGTGACTTCAGATACTCGCCGACTCCGGTGAGTGTCCCGCCGGTGCCGACTCCCGCCACAAAAATATCGACCTTCCCGTCCGTATCATCCCAGATCTCCGGTCCGGTCGAACGGCGATGCTCTGCCGGGTTCGCCGGATTTTCAAACTGCCCCGGGATAAAGCTGCCTTCGATCTCCTCCGCCAGCTGCCTGGCCTTCTCAATCGCGCCTTTCATGCCCTTTAATCCGTCTGTCAGCACTACTTCCGCACCGTACGCTTTCAAAATGTTCCGGCGCTCCACGCTCATCGTCTCCGGCATGGTCAGGATTACGCGGTAGCCCTTTGCCGCCGCGATCGCGGCCAGTCCGATGCCGGTATTTCCCGACGTCGGCTCAATAATCGTGCTGCCCTCCCGCAGCTGCCCTTTCGCTTCGGCATCCTCGATCATGGATTTTGCAATCCGGTCTTTCGAACTGCCGGACGGATTCAGGTACTCCAGCTTCACCAGCAAAGTGGCGTCAAGATCATTTTCCTTCGAAAACCGCTCCGGCTTCAGAAGCGGCGTACCTCCGATCAGGTCTGCTATGTTGTTGTAAATTCTGCTCATTTTATTGATTCCCCACTTATCAGACAGGTTTACTTGATATGTCAAAAGATTACAACCTTCAAATGGTTTTGTCAACCGTATTTTATTCAATCTTATTCGGTGTGCAGCTCCCCGTCAATGATCCGCACGATACGCTTTGCATTCTCGGCCACGCCGAGGTCGTGCGTGATCATCACGATCGTATTCCCCATCTCATTCAGACGGCGGAACAGCTTCAGCACTTCCTTACCGCTGCCCTGATCGAGCGCGCCAGTCGGCTCGTCAGCCAGAAGGATCGCCGGCTCCCCGACAAGTGCCCGGGCGATCGCGACACGCTGCTGCTGCCCGCCGGACAGTTCGCGCGGTTTATGGTGAACACGATCTGTAAGGCCGAGCATCTCAATGATTCCCTCGCTTTCTTCCTCCGCCTCGTCCAGTGTCATGCCGCGCATCAGCAGGGGCATAACGATATTCTGTACCACGTTGTAGGTCGGAATCAGATGATATTTCTGGAAAATAAATCCGATCTTTTCATTTCGAATCTGCGTCAGCTGTTTTTCCCTGGCCTTGTGTACCTCGATGCCGTCCAGCACATAGGTGCCGCCGTCGGAGTGATCCATGCACCCGATGATATTCATCAGCGTACTTTTTCCGGATCCGGACGGACCTAAAATCGCCAGAAACTCTCCCTCCTCCACGTCAAGGGATACGCTCTTCAGCGCGTGAAGCTGCGAGTTGCCGATCTGGTAAAACTTATCAATATCGCGCATTTCTATTATATGACCCATCATTCTGCCTCTCAATTATTCCGTACTCACAAGCCACATCTTCGTGATAACTTCGTTCCCGTCGTCGTCTGTCTCAAACAGTACTTCCAGCGTATCTCCCGCCTGCAGAATAGAAAATGTCTTTTCCTTGCCGCTTGTGGTATAAACAACCACGCCGACCGGAAGGTATACCGTAACCGACTCATCCTCCTCGGTGCCGCTGATCAGATCGGAAATATCAGCTTCGCCACTCATGACACCCTGAATGTCGCTCATATCCACATCTCCGCTGCCAAACGCCTCAGCGATACTGCTCACATCAATGTCCCCGCTGCTAAATGCCTCGGCAATGCTGCTTACATCCATATCTCCCATGCTCATGCCGCCGCCCATGCCGGAATCCCGGTTTCCTCTGCCTTCGAAGGATTCCCGGCCGGAGGAATCTCCGCTTTCTTCCAAAGAAGCACTGTCGCCATCTCCGGTTTCGGCCTCCGTTTCGCCTTCTTCGTTTTCGTTCGCACTTATTTCAGCTCCAGCCTCACCGATTTCTTCAATGCTGCTTTCACCTGTATCGGTTTCTCTTTCACCGATTTCATCCTGAGAAATCTCAGACTCAACGCTCCCATCGGCTGTGCTTTCCGTTTCTGTTTCGCCGTTTCCTTCTTCACTGATCTCGCTTTCCGCTTCTGCTTCGGCGCTTCCGTCTTCGCCGATCTCGCTTTCCGCTTCTGCTTCGCCGCTTCCATCTTCACCGGTTTCGCTCTGGTCGCCGTCATCAGAGCCGCCAAAAAAGCCACTCATATCAGGCATATCGCCGCCTGAGAAGCTGCCAAAATCAAAATCGCTCAGATCAAGATCACTGATGTCAATGTCGCTCAGATCAATATCTCCCATATCGGGCATGCCGCCGGAATCTGAATCCATATCACTCCGTTCGGGCATTTCGCCGTCTCCGCCAGACCCGGCTTCTGACTCATCGTCTCCATCTCCTGCCGTTATCTCTGTTTCGCCCGACGCTTCCTCTATGGCTGCTGTCTCCGTTTTATCTGAAGCTTCCTCTTCGGCGTTGCGCTCCGCCCTGTCCGAACGATCTTCTCCTGCCGCCATCTCTGTTTCGCCCGAAATTTCGGATTCGGTTTCTTCCTCGGTCTCCCCCAAAGCTTCCGTCTCTTCTTCCAGCGTTGAGCGGTCCCCATCGGCAGGCTCTATCTCCTCTCCGAGAGATGATTTCCCATCCGGTGCCTCTTCCCCGGCAGCATTCGTGTCCTCTGATTCGCCTTCTACCTCGGAAGCAGACGCTTCTTCCGATTCGCCTTCCTCCTTAGACACCGGCGCTTCCTCCGATCCACTCTCATCCTCAGACACCGGCGCTTCTTCTGATTCATTCTCATCCTCAGACACTGGCGTTTCTTCCGATTCATTCTCATCCTCAGACACCGCTGCATCGTCTGATTCACTTTCGCCCTCAGATACGGCCTCAGACTCTTCCTCCGATTCCGATTCTGTCTCCGTCTCTTCCTCGGTCTCCTCAATGTAGGTCAGCTCATTGCCCGTGATTGACACGACCTGGATCGTCGCCTTTCGCTGGCCGTCTGCCAGCTCGGTCTCCGTCTCGGAGCTGCTGATGCCAAGCTTCTCGCTCACCGTGCTCGTCACAGTTCCCGCCGCTTCTCCCACGGTTTCCGCCACTGTATTCACATTTTCGCAGCCTGTCAGCGACACAGTCATCGCCGCCGCCAGAAGCAGACATATCTGTTTTCTCTTCATCATTTTGCCTCTTTTCCAAATAGCCATTCTGATTTTGTAAGAGTTGAATCACTCTGAATTCAAAGCCTCCACCGGCACTAGCTTGGATGCCTGCCAGGCCGGGTAGAATCCGAAAATCGTACCGGTCAGAATGGAGAAAGCCAACGCCGCCGCCCACGCCGAGGCGTCTGCCTCCACGCGAATTCCATTGTATTCCACCAGCGGAGTCACGAGAAAGCTGGCTCCGACTCCAAGAATTCCTCCGATCAGGCTGATCGCCGCCGATTCAAACAAAAACTCAAACAGAATGTTGCTCCGGGACGCGCCAAGAGATTTCAGAATACCGATCTCGCCCGTCCGCTCCTTGACGGAGACGAACAGGACGTTCATAATACCGATCCCGCCGACAATGAAAACAATCACCGCCATCGCCGAGAGCAGCATGGTCAGGATTTCATTGGAGGATTCCGCCGCTTCCAGCTTGCTGCTCGCGTCTGAGAAGGTAAATTCCGCCATGCTGTAATTTTCTTCAAGGACAGTCTCCACCGCCTCTTTTACCGAATCAACCAGGTCGACATCGTTGCAGATCACGGTGATCACCGGGCTGATATCGGTTCCCGTGATATATTTGATCCCGGTTTCATAGGGTACAAAAATGGATTCATCCGGGGTGATGGACGCGGACACCGTTGAAGATGAAGCAAGCACGCCGATAATTTCATAGGCCCGGTCATTCAGGTAAATGGTCTCTCCGTAAGCGTCCGCCGCGCTCCCAAACAAAGTCTTTGCCACGGTACTGCCTAGCACGCAGACTCTTGCCTTGCTGTCACTGTCATCGTCCGAGATAAACTCGCCCTCCGCCATGGACAGATTGCTGACAGTATAATAACTGTAATAGACGCCCGCCACCGTGTAGGTCTGAGCGCTGGTCAGGTCGCCGCCCTCCACGGATGTCCGGGATGTATAGGAAATGGTCGCGCCGTCAATATCGGTCACGAACGTCTCAATATCCTCCAGATCATCGACCGTTAAAATGATATTTTCCTGATTCAGGCGTTCATCAGTCAGATCTGTCTCGGATTCTTCCTCCTCCTCTTCCGCAGCCGCTGCCGCCTCCGTCTCCGTTTCTGTTTCCTCTGTATCAGCGGAACCGCTCTCAGCTTCCGCATCCGCAAGCCCGCCGTCTTCTCCATCGCCGGAAACCGCCGCGCCTTCAGCGTCACCCGCTCCGTCGCCCGCGCTTTCCTCACCGCCCTGGGCGTCAGCAGCTCCGTCTGATCCATCGCCAGCCTCGTCTGAAGCCTCTCCGTCTTCCTCCGCCGCATCCGCGTCAGGGCCTTCACCGGAAAACATGCTCTGGATGTCGCTCATATCCATCTCTCCGCTCGCGAAGGCCTCCGCCATATCGCTGAGGTCGCTGTCCGAAAAGTCTGAAAAATTTCCGCCGCCCATCATGGCAGAAGCCCTGTCGTCCGAAGAATCCGACGTGGCTCCTCCCATCATCATCATTCCGCCGCCCATAGACATGCCGCCGGCACTCGACGAATCACTGCCTGAGCTTGAATCAGAAGAGCTCCTGTCTCCCCGGGAACCTGACGAATCCGATGAGCCGCCAAAAAGATTGCCAAACCCGCTCATGATCGAGCTTCCGATATCACTGATGGAAAAGCTGTCACTTCCGCTCGTCGTCGTCTCTTCACCCGCGTAGTCATAGGTGACGTCGATCGAACCCGCGTTCAGGCTGGCAAACTGCTCCGCGACATCCATTTTCCCGCCCCGTCCGATCGCGATTACCATCACGATGGTAGCCGCGCCGACAATAATTCCGATCGAAGTCATGACAGTTTTAAATTTGTTCTGGTTGATATTCAGCCAGACCAGTCTCAGCAGCTCCGAAATTCTCATTCTGTCACCTGGCTTTCTATCAATACAATCTGTCCCTCCGTAAGGCCGGAGGTCACCGCGACGGTCGTACCGTTCGAGTAACCGGTCGTGATCGTCACTTCCTCTATCGTACCGTCGTCATTGAGTACCTTTACATAGGAAGTCGCCCCATCTGTGTGTACTGCGCGGTTCGAGACATACAGCGTGTCAGCCTCCTCCTTCGTGATAAAGGTTACCTCGCCGGTCATGCCGGAATATACCTTTGAGATATCTCCCGTAAAGCTTACCGTCACCTCGTAATTCACTGTAGAAGAGCCGGTCGTCGCCGTCGTAGAAATCGATGTGACCTCGCCGTCAAAGGTTTCGTCCTCATAGGCAGTCAGCTCGATCGACACCGCATCCCCGGTGGAAATTTCCGAAATATCGCTCTGGGAAACCGACACCGTCATCGTCACGTCGTCCGAATCAGAAAACGTCACAACTGTGGAATCGCTGGTCAGAGAGTCCCCCTCGCTGTAGGAAATTGACATGACCGTCCCGGAATACTCTGAATAAATAATTCCGTCCCCAATCTGCTCCTCAAACTCAGCAAGCGCCTCTTCCGCCTCCTCCAACGCGTCCTGCGCGTCCTCCAGGTCGTCCGTGAGACCGTCCGTGTCAATCTCATAGAGCTGATCGGCATATTGATAATTTGTCATTGCGTTTTCATAGGTCTGTTTTGCCTCGATCGACTGCGTGGTCAGATTGTTTTTCGCAATCTCCAGATTCGCCTCGATCGTCTCATAATTCAGCTGTGCTTCCTCAAGGTCATCCTCGACGTCCTCTCCGTCGTCATACTCGGATTGCAGCTCTTCGACCTCCTCCGCCGCTTCCTCCAGGTCCTCTTCCAGCTCAGCTACTGTATTCTCCAGGCTCGTGATCGTCGCGTTGTAGGTCGCCTCGGCAGTCTCTCCCTCCGCGATATACATCGCGTACGTGTAATCCGCCTCCGCCTGCTTCGTCTCTACGTTGATCTCTTCCTGCTTCACCGTCAGCTCGGCGCTCGTAACTGCCGCCTCCAGCTCCTCCCGGTAAGCCTCAATGCTCTCCTCCGTAATCTTCAGCAGCGCGTCGCCCTCCGAAACGACCTGACCGACCGCCACGTAAATCTCCTCTACCTCCAGCGAAGTCGAGCTGGAGCTTGTGGAAGAGCTTGAAGTATACGAGGTCATATCCATGCCGGAGGCCGATGAGGAGCTGCTTGAAGAGGAGGATGAGATCTCAGCCACTTCAAACGTCTGATCCGCAGTCCCGTAAGTCACGGTTCCGCTCTCCGTAATCCCGGTAATCACAGAACCATATTTAACCGTCTCCTGCTTATAAGAGGTACTCGTCACGGTATCCTCCGTCTGCTGATTCTGGTATACCCAGAAAGCGCCTGCCCCCGCCCCCACGATTACCACCAGCAGAAACAGATTCCTGAATATATGCCTTTTTCTCTTCTTTCTGGTCTTGCTCATAGTCGCTCACCAACTCCTTATTCTGTCATTTCAGTTGCTGTCGTTTCGGCTGCCATCTCAGTTGCTGCTGTTTCGGTTTCCGTCGTTTCAGTTGCCGTCGTTTCAGTTGCCGTCGTTTCGGCTGCCGTCTCTGTTTCTGTCAATTCTGCTGTTGTTTCCAGTCCCTCGGTATCTGCCTCATCATCCGACACAGATCCGGTATCCGCCATTACAGTGATCGACGCACCGATTCCGGAGCTCAGCCATCCACTGCTGTTGTCAACAGAAATCACAACATTGTAAATGACCTGTGTCCTGGAAGTCCCATCCTGCGGCTCGGTGTCTTTCTGAGAAATGGTTCCGTCATACGTGCCGTAAGCGGAAAGCACCACACTTACCGTGTCCCCGACCGCCATCTTCGCGATTTCATATTGAGAAACCTCTATTGTAATGGTGACGACATCTGTGTCATAAATACTGTAAAGTGCTGTCTCAGCGCTTAACGTATCGTCCGCCTCATAATTAACTGCGGAAAGCGTCCCGGATGCTTCTGCTGTCACGGTGCCGTCTTCGAGACTCTGAAGCACTTCCAGCGCATCCTCAAGCTCCGTCAGGGCATCCTCATAGCTCTGCAAATCCTCTTCCAGGGATTCCACTGTCTGTTGGTATGTAATCTCCGCCAGCTCTGCCGCCAGCATGGTCGTGTCGTAATTGTACTGGATTTCCAGCTCAGTCGGAGTCTTGATCCGCATCAGCTCTTCATATTGCAGCTTTACATCCTCCAGCACCTCATAAAGCTCCTCCAGCACCTCCTCTGCCTCATCGGAATCCGTCGCGGTCAGCGCCAGGGCCGTTTCCGCGTCTGAGAGATCGTAGGAATTGCCAAACAGGCTGCTACTGCTGCTGCCGGAGCCGGACGAAGAGACGCCCGAAACGGCCGAAGAGACCGATGAAGACGATGTGTCCGTACTCACGCTCGACGAGGAGACCGAGCTTCCGGAAGACAAGGACACGCTTCCGGAAGAGGACGAGCCTCCTGAAGAGGATGAGCCTCCTGAGGACCCCGATGCCATCGCCGATAGCGCGGAGGACACATCCGAGGAACTAAAGGACGAGGAATCATACGACCTTCCTGACGCATCCGACGAACCGGAGCTGTCGCTTTCAGAGCCATCCGAAGAGCCGGAGCTCCCACTTTCAGAACTGTCCGAAGAACCGGACGCATCCGAGCTGCCGGACATCCCGGCAAATGCTGACAGCGCGTCCGAATCGGTTGATCCGGAGAAATCTGTCCCACTCTCATCTGCGGTCGATTCATCACTCTCTGAGGAAGAAGCAGTCCCACTCAGCATGGCCAGCTGCTGCTCGACCGCCGCAATTTCCTCCGCCACATCTTCTTCATCATGGATCGTTTCATAATATTCATTGTAAAGATCCTGCCTTGTTTCCTCCAGTGCGTACAGCTTCTCAAGCAGGGTTTCCAGAGTTTCCTCCTCTGTTTCACTCTCCGTCTCTGTTTCGGATTCTGTCTCTTCTGTTTCCTCCGAGTCCTCATCCGAATCTCCCTCGGCCTCGGTTGCTTCTGTCGCAGTCGTCTCAGTCTCCGTCGCTTCCGTCGCGGTCGTCTCGGCCTCCGTCGCTTCGGTTGCGGTCGTCTCAGTCTCCGTTGCTTCTGTCGCGGTCGTCTCAGCCTCCGTTGCTTCCGTCGCGGTCGTCTCCGCTTCCGTCGCTTCCGTCGCGGTTGTCTGCGCTTCTGTCGCTTCCGTTGCGGTTGTCTGCGCTTCTGTCGCTTCCGTTGCGGTTGTCTGCGCTTCTGTCGCTTCCGTCGCGGTTGTCTGCGCTTCCGTCGCATCTGTCTCTGCTGCGGTCGATGTCTGCGCTTCGGTTGTCTCCTCAGAGACTGCCACTGCCTGCGTCTCCGACTCCACAAGGGTCTCCTGCGGAAGCTCCTCCGAAGAATTGGTCATTGTCGCGGAGGTATCCTCCAGACTCGCGGTCGTCTCAGACTCCGTCTCTTCCTCCGTATCCAGAACCAGATGCCCCGCGCCGGCCAGCACAGACGTGTCATAGCCGACCAGCTCATACATATCCTCAAGGATCTCATTATAATCCTCATTTTTTTCTTTAATTTCAGATTCCAGTTCCGATTCTTCCTTCGCAAGAGACTCGGATTCATTCTCCAGCTCCGCAAGCTTTGCCTCCAATGCGATCGCCGGATCCTCCGTTTCGGTTTCCGTCTCTGTTTCCGTTTCGGTCTCCGTTTCCGTCTCGGTCTCCGTTTCTGATTCGCTCTCCATCTCGGATTCTTCCTCCGAAGAGCTGCCTGATGAAGACGAAGAACTCGAACTGCTCGACGAAGAGGAAGAGGAATCGTCATCATCATATTCCCCATTTTCAAGTGCTTCGATACGCTCCTCCAGCTCTGTGAGCGTCTCCTCATGCTCCTCGATCGTGTCCTCCAGCTCAGCCTCAGACTGGGATCTCACAAACTCCGCCTGATCTGCCTCCGCCTGCGCCAGCTCAAGTGTATATTCCGCAGACTGCATCCCCTGTGAATAAGTAAGCTGCGCGTCCGTCAGATTATTCTCCGCCCGGATAATCGCAGCCTTATAATAAGAAATTGCCGTCTGATAGCTGTCATCGGTTATTTTGAGAATGCTCGCACCCTCCTGCACATAGGAACCAGATGATACATAAACCTCCTCCACCACCAGATCCGCCGCAGTCGTGCTAAATTCAGCATAATAGTCCGTCGAGGAAATCTGTGTCGTCCCTTCATATTCCAGATTCTCCTCGTCCGCCAACGCCACTGTGCAGGCAGAAAGCTGTCCCAATAAAACAGCCAGTGACAAAAAACAGCCCAAAGCGGCTTTCGTTTTCTTCACCGGTCTCCCATAAAAAGCCTTTCCCCTTTTTGTGTCCTTTTGATAACCGTTCATAAATACCTCCCGCTTATTTCATTATGTCATACCCTATGTCATACCCTGAATTTCGGAGTCTATTTTGCTTCTTTGAGGATATCTGGTTCGTGTGTTCATTTATCGTGTAAACCTTGAAAAAATTGTGAACCGGAAAGATTCCCTACGCAGTCCTGCTCGCCGCGCGGTTGCTGTGTACCGGTGGCACACGTTTCATGTCCCGATTTTCGTAGAAAATCGAAGACGCAGGCAACAACCGAAGCGAAGCGTAAACCGGGGCGGCTTTAGCCGCAAAACACCCTCGCCGGGTGGCATCCCACGCTTCGCATGGGATATGCCTTGTCCGGCTCGGCACATCAAAAGAAAACGCCGTCCGGCGCTGTCACAGCGTCAGGCGGCGTAGTCTTTTCCGGTGCATTTCCGGGGATCTGCTGTGGCTTTTGCTCGACGGGTCATTTATTCGGAGACGGATCCTCCCGTCAGTCTGTAAAGTTAAATTCGTCCTTGAATTTCTCCTTAAAGATCTGATAAACCGCCTCCAGAGTTTTCGGGTCATCCACTGACTCATAAGACTCCATACCATCCGGGTTATCTTCGCCGATCTTCAGAATCACAACCTGCGCCCCATCCTCATCGTCGTCCTCCAGAGGAAGCAGAATCACATACTCTTCTCCCTCATACTCCAGAAGATCAAGAAACTCAAACTGCACATCATTTCCATTCTCGTCTGTCAGGGTAATGATGTTATCCAGATCTTCCATGTCATCCAGATCTTCCAGGTCGTCGGCGTCCTCCAGATCCTCAAAATCGTCCATGTCGTCAACATCCTCCAGATCCTCAAAATCGTCCGTGCTGTCATCATCATCCAGATCGGCGAATGCATCCCACACGTTCTTCTCAAACTCGTTGCTCATCTTTTTCCTCCCTGTAAATTTATTGTTCATCCTGGCTGCCCGCCGTCAGCCTGCTGTCCGTCCGACCCATAATCCGGCAGAGCCTCCGGCTCCGCTTCCACGGAACGCTCGGCAATCCTGGCGCCAATCTTATCCGGGTTCTGACCCTCGCCCTCGCACTGGTGGAAGATCTCCATGAATTCCTTGCCCGTAATGGTCTCTTTCTCAATCAGGAATTCCGCGATCTTATCCATCGTCCGGCGGTGCTTCGTGAGCAGGCGCTTCGCCTCGTCATAGGAATCCTTCAGGATCTGCATGACTTCCTTATCGACCTCGGCCGCCGTCACGTCCGAGCAGTTCATCACCGGACGGTTGTCCAGATACTGCGAGGCCGTCAGCTCCAGACCAATCAGACCGAATTTCTTCGACATACCGTACTGTGTCACCATCGACCGCGCAATCCGCGTCGCTTTCTCAATATCGTTTGCCGCACCGGTCGTCACGGTGTCAAAGACAATCTCCTCCGCCGCACGGCCCGCTACGAACTCGACCAGCATCGCACGGATTTCTTTCTCGGTATTGAGGTATTTTTCCTCCTCCGGCACATTCATTACATAACCGAGAGCGCCCATCGTGCGCGGCACGATCGTAATCTTCTGTACCGGCTCTGAATCCTTCTGCAGTGCGCTCACCAGCGCATGGCCTACCTCGTGGTAGGAAACGATCCGCCGCTCCTCCTTGCTGAGTACACGGTTCTTCTTCTCCTGGCCGACCAGAACCACCTCAACCGCCTCAAACAGATCCTGCTGCGATACCGCCTTGCGTCCTTTCTTGACCGCAAGGATCGCCGCCTCATTAATCATGTTTGCCAGATCAGAACCCACAGCTCCGGAGGTCGCCAGAGCGATCGCGTCCAGATCAACCGTCTCATCCATGCTGACATTCTTCGAATGCACCTTCAGCGTCTCGACACGACCCTTGAGATCCGGCTTGTCCACAACCACCCGCCGATCAAAGCGTCCCGGCCGCAGCAGTGCCTGGTCGAGCACCTCCGGACGGTTCGTCGCCGCCAGTACGATCAGACCCTTGGACGGCTCAAATCCGTCCATCTCTGCGAGCAGCTGGTTCAGCGTCTGTTCACGCTCGTCATTTCCTCCACCGAAGCGGGTGTCACGGCTCTTTGCCACCGCGTCGATCTCATCAATGAAGATAATGCACGGTGCGTTTTTCTTCGCCTCATCAAACAGATCACGCACACGGGACGCGCCGACACCGACAAACATCTCCACAAAATCGGATCCGGAGAGAGAGAAGAACGGGCATTTTGCCTCGCCCGCGATCGCCCTCGCCAACAGGGTCTTGCCGGTGCCCGGAGGGCCGACCAGCAGCGCGCCCTTGGGCAGCTTCGCGCCAATCTCCGTATATTTCTGCGGATTCTCCAGAAAATCCACGACCTCCTGCAGCGACTCCTTCGCTTCATCCTGCCCGGCCACGTCCTTGAACGTCACGCCGGTCTCCTTCTGGATATATACCTTCGCCTTGCTTTTGCCGACGCCCATGACGCCGCCGCTGCCATTGGTCATCCGCCGCATTGCGAACGCGAAAATTACCCAGATGATGATCAGCGGCGCGAAGCTCAGGATCATGCTCCAGATCAGGCTCGACGTCGTATCCGGAATATTCTGCGTGAACGTCACGTCCGCCTGATCCAGCCTCGCCACCAGGTTCGGATCGTCCGGGTTCCCCGTATAGTAGGTCACCGTCCCCGACGAGGTGCCAAAATAGTCTGAAAGCACGTCGCTTTTCAGCGTAATCTCAAGTTCATCAGAATAAATGGTGACAGAGCTTACCTGTCCCTCGTCAAGCAGTTCCAGGAACTGGTCATAAGTAATTTCCACGGAGGACGTGCTGCTTCCTAAGCTGCTGTTCAAAAGCGCCATGACAAGCAACGTGACCAGTGTGACCGCCAGAAATATGATAAAGGTATTACTGTTTCTGCCCGGGCGGTTCGGTCCCTGATCTCCGCCGTTTCCATTCCGGCGATTATCATTTTGATTATTATCCATTGCTTTCCTCCTGTATCTCTATACACGGAAACCGCACAGGCCGCATATCCGTCTGTAGGCGTCGTATCTATTTCGTCTACATGCCATAATCATATCATCAGCACATACACCCATATGCTGCCATCCACATTTTCAGTCTCTGTGGCGTGCGGCATCCATAACGATCCTGTGACAAAATACGGTCTCCAGTTCACATCATTATAGTTTGCTCTCGAACATAAATCAATACCGGAATTCTAAACGTTTTGTGAAAATTTTGTCTTTTTTATGGGCCAGTGAACGTTCGCTTAGCGCCGACCGGAGCGAAATGGAGACCCGGGTGCGGCTTCAGCCGCAAAATCTCCTTGCCCGGCTCTGTGCATAAAGAAAAGGGGGATCCTCAAAAGTGATCCCCCTGTAGTGTCTGCATGCCTGAGTCAGATTAGTTTGTGATTGTAAGCTCGGTATCCTTGTCAAATACATGAATCTTGGATACATCGAGAGCAAACCTGGCCACATCACTGGTCCTTACCTGCGTACGCGGATTTACTCTTGCGGTGAAGTTCGCGCCTTCCAGTGTGAAGTACAGATATACTTCCGCGCCGAGCAGCTCGTACACTTCGATCTTTGCTTCCAGTACAGCACCATTCGCCTTAGCGATATCGTCTTCTTCATCAGAAAGATGCTCCGGACGAATGCCCATTACAACGGTCTTGCCATTGTAAGCTTTTACCTTCTCTGCCTTCTCAGCCGGAAGCTTAATGCTGGTGGAGCCAACCTTCAGGCTTACATCATTGCCCTTTACTTCTACGGTAGCGTCTACCATGTTCATCTGCGGGGATCCGATAAATCCTGCAACGAACAGATTGCCCGGCTTATTGTACAGATTCTGCGGGCTGTCTACCTGCTGCATAACGCCGTCCTTCATAACAACGATTCTGGTACCAAGCGTCATAGCCTCTGTCTGGTCATGTGTTACGTAGATGATGGTAGCGCCCAGTCTCTGATGCAGCTTGGAGATCTCGGTTCTCATCTGTACACGGAGCTTTGCGTCCAGGTTGGACAGCGGCTCGTCCATCAGGAATACCTTCGGCTCACGTACGATAGCACGACCCATAGCAACACGCTGTCTCTGGCCGCCGGAAAGAGCCTTCGGCTTACGATCAAGGAGCTTCTCCAGGTCAAGGATCTTCGCTGCTTCTGTTACCTGCTTTTTGATCTGATCCTTCGGAACTTTTCTCAGCTTAAGGCTGAATGCCATGTTGTCATATACGGTCATATGTGGATACAGAGCGTAGCTCTGGAATACCATCGCGATATCTCTGTCCTTCGGCTCTA
>JAJQBS010000108.1 GCA_021203145.1 Lachnospiraceae bacterium
CCTGCTGGGAGCCCCAAAATAGGTTTTAAATGCAGGTTATACGACTTTTAGGCTTGTATCTCACGCACAAGAGCTTCTTGCGGTGTCTCTCCCGGTTCAATCTTCCCACCTGGGAATTCCCAGCCATCTTTAAATTCGCCGTAGCCACGCTGAGTAGCAAATATTTTTTCTTTATGTCGGATGACTGCAGCCACTACCTTTATCGTCTTCATCTTCATTTTCTCCTGTCCCAAGATCAGCCAAAAATATCTCTAGCCATGTCAGCCAGCATTTCATTACGGTCAGTTTTGTCATCAAAAATATGCAGACATGCTTGTTTTAGCTTCGCAACATTTTTGTCAGTTACCTCTATCTCCGCATTTTCTAAAGCAATCTCAAGGTCCTCATCGTTCCAAAATTCTTCATACCAGAATAAATCCTTTGCTTCTATATTTTCGCCTTTCATTTTCTTCTTCGCCTCACTCTCTACAATCTGCATTACTATCATGACATATAACTTCTTGCATTATATTAAAGGTTTGTTAGTCTTCTGTACTATAGCACTGGCCGCTGGATGCCCAGATTAGGCTGTTTAAGTTGACTTTTTTAGCCGGTACTGATGAATTTTTTGAAAAAAACATAGATTTCCTCGCGCTTTTTATTGTTTATGATGCTTATTTTTCTACATATGCAATATCTTATTTTGCAAAATTCTTGTAAAAAGGTGTTGAATATAGTACATAAATGTGATATAGTGTACTATATTTCAACAGATTAATTCTGAATATTTTCGGAATTAATTCAAGCATTCTGTATCCCTGCTATGCTTTCGATTATATGTACGTTGCGCCATCTGAATTTGCTCATATTCTTTGGCTCTCCGTATCGCATCCGCGATCACATTTTCGCCCAGGATACTTTTTGCCATGTTGAAGTCCTGTATTTGATTCCGCAGCGTCTGGTTTTCTTCTTTTGCATGTACCAGCCTGTCCTGCATTCGATATATCTGGCCATTCAAATCCGATTCCCTGCTTTTTAACCGATCGCATTTTATTTTCAGATCGTAATATTTCGAATATAACGGCTGTATAATCTCTAAAGCCTTCGCTATTACGGGGATTGCCCTTTTCCGGTAAGTCTTTGCGCTTTCCAATGTATTTGCTTCTGGCAACCACTCATCCGGAGATCGTTCATATTTCAGGACAGCCTGTTCCACCTGCTTCATATTTGATGTAAGCACAGACAGTTTCTTTTGTGCTGCCTTTGCTTTTTCTTCCATAGTTTCCGCTTCGGCTTCTGCCTCATCCCGCCGTCTCTGCGCTTCCCGAATCTGATGATCTTTATCACACAATTGACCGTGCAATCGTTCTTCCGTCTCTTCATAGGAGCGGTTCGTCTCCTCAAGCGCAATACAGCGTTCTTCCAGAGCCGCCACCTCTTTTGACCGCTCCTGCTTCTCGTAATCCAAAACTGAAAGATGTTTCTCATGAGTGCCTTTCTGCTCCACTCAATTCCGTGCCGCTCCATCACTGCTGCAAGCTGTTTTTTCTCTGCTGTTACCCACTGGTTCCACTCTGTTTCACTTCGTGTGCCACCGGTAAATCCCATTGCCGCCAGTGCTTTCTTCAATGAAACTCTTGTCTCCAGTCCCCGCTTGCTGCCAATTGTAAATGGGACAAAATCAATATGCAGATGTGGTGTTGCTTCGTCCAGATGCATATGTGCAGAAAAGACGCGGAGATTCGGGTTCCTCTTCTTAAAGTCTCTCATATACTCATCCAAAATCTTTACAGCCAATTCGCCCTCTGCTGTGGTCGCAGCAGTATCCTCTCTGTTGCCTATCTGCAAAATTATCTCGTGAAATGGCTTTTCCTGTTTTCCAGAGCGAATTTTTTCATAATAGTTATCAATGCGCCTATCACTGCGCGTCTGCTTCTGATTGTATTTATCAAGAGCATCATCAAACAGATCGTGATAAACTTTCCGGATATCCTCATTGCAGTATTCAATATTTCTGTAGCTCCGATCGGGATCTGTATTCTTTGCATGAAATTTCCTGCTATTGTGGCTCACAGAACCTTTCCCAACCATGGCGCTGATTGTACGTTTCATAAAACCACCTTCTTCCCATAATTTTCCCAATCCATTTCGCCGTCCTACGTAGTAAACATTTCACGGGGCGAAACCCCGGCCTTTGTTACTTTCGCGAAAGTAACTCAAAAGCACTTTTGACAGCCGTTCCGTCCATCAAAAGCTGTCTTTGCGCTTCTCGCCGGAGGTGCTTCTTCCGGCTGTCGCCGGATTATCCCGCCTGCATCACCTCTACGGTGCCTCCGGACGGGACGTTCCAGCCGCTTTACTTCCGCTGCCATAGCTTTACGGATAGCGGAAATCACATTTTCCACCGTGCTTTCCTCCCATCCGGCGAGCCATACAAGCGTCCGCTCCTCCGCCCTGTTCAACTCGATATTTCCAAATATTTCATATCCCTTTCGGCCCTTAGTTCTGCAAGAGATTTCATTGGGCTCATATGCATCCTCCTTTCTGCTCACGTTTTGTTGTTTGCATCTTCATAATACTCACGTATTGTTGTCTTTTCAAGTAGTTCTTTAACATTTTGTGAGCATCTTATTTTTACTTTCTTTGCTCACAAATTGTGATAGAATAAGAAACGGAGGGGAGATAATGGAAAATAAGATAGGGAAAACAATTTCGAGATTGCGCTCAGAGAGGGGTATGAACCAAAGAGAACTTGCAAGCATACTCGGTGTGAGCAATGGGGCCATTGGAATGTGGGAAACTGGAAAAAGAGAACCCGATTTGGATATGGTTTCTAAAATTGCAGCTTATTTTAATGTATCCGTTGATTTCCTGATTGGAAATACCGAACCAAGTTGTTCTACCGTACCTGCTGTATACTGCCCGGAAATAGCCAAACGGATTGCAGAACTTGCTTCATCTTCTCGTAGAAACATAAACGAACTGAGATCATCCTTGAAAACTCAGATATTGTCCGGATATTGTTCCAACATGGATGATTTTATGCAGGATGTATACGCAATCTCTGATTTTTTTGGTGTGACAGATGAATATATTCTGGGAGGCAAAGAATTTGAAAGTCGCACCGACTACTCTTGCCTGTTAGATGCAAACGACAGTAAATTTTTGTCACTATTCAGGCAACTTAACGAGTGCAACAGAGATATCATCTTTGGAGACATGCAAAGGTATTTAAAAGAGCAACGTTATGAGGAATCCGTTGCAGCGGAGACCCAGCTCAAGCAGGCAAAATAATAAGCTTCGAGTGGTACCGAAGCCAGATAAGGGAAAAAGGTATGAAAAAAGGGAGGAAAAAATAATAGTATGAAAAAGGCTGTTCTTGCGTCATTCTTAGCAGGTGTTCTGATCTTGTCTTCTTATTCTATTGAAGCATCAGAAACAGAAATGGACTTAGACGCAATAAACGAAAAAATAGAATCTTTAGAATCTGAATTAAATGAGTTATATGAGCAACGAGACGCATTGACCGAATCTGAGAGTGAAACAGAAGTTGTTTATAGTTCCAGTTATTTAGAGAACATCTATTTTTGGTACGGAAGTTCAGAATACTTATATGTTGGATACGAAATTAACAACCCAACGGATTACCCAATATACTTTAAAATAGAAACTGTTTTTTTGGATGAAGATAGCAATGCGGTTGGCACTGATGATGATTACGTACGATGTATTGGTCCACAAGAAAAAGCATTCTTAATCTCATTTAATGAGTTTACAGCTGCTTCAATTAATTATTCGCAGCATGTAGAAGCTCGTTCAAACCTGCAGTCTGCGCAGCAATATATGGATTATTCTGCAACTGAGAACGATGGTAAATTTGTTTTTACCGTAAATAATTCATCGAACGAAACCATCCAGTATGCCAAAATAACTGTTGTGTATTTCTATGATTCTAAGGTAATTTCAGTGTACGATTCTTATCTCGATGGGGGGACAACCGGTGAAATCCCTGGTGACGGTGTTGCTTATGAAGAATTCAGAATGTCCAAAAGCTATGATTCTTATCAAGTTTATCTCACCGGTTACCTTAAATAAGTAGAAATCTTTATCTTTTTCAAAAGGGGATTTATATGACCACAGGAACGCGAATCAGGGAACTGCGCCTGAATTATAGATACCGCCAGTCCGATCTGGCCGAGCGGATCGGCTGCTCCACGCAAGTGGTTTCGAACATCGAGCGGAGCGTGACCGGCGTATCTGCAGATATGGCGTTGAAAATCGCCAATGAGTTTCATGTACCGGCAGAAGATATCATGCAGGAATCATCCGTGAAAAGCATCTGCCTGACACAGGAGGAGTTCCAGCTGCTATCAGATTACCGGAAATTGTTATCAAACGAGAAAAAATTGTTATTGGACATGTTCCATTTGTTCCTGGCCAGTAAAAACAACTGAATAGTGTATTTAACCGGGGAGCCGGGGGACGTCTCTCACCTGAACCGAGTACCTAGCGGGGAGGGGAATTATTATGAGTACATACGAAGGAATCATGGTTTTGCTGACAATCGTTTCTTTAGTCATCGCGATTCTGGACATGAAAAATAAGAAATAGCCGTCCTGTACTCTGGAAAGCTGGCGGCTATCTCTTAGGTAAATGTTAACGCCGGGTCGGGTGAGTGGCCTTCACTTTCCGGCTCCCTTGTTAAGTACATTATAGGAATTTTTCGGGATTTTGTCAACCACATTTAAACGTTCAGAGGAAAATCAGATGCCTGCATACAAATACCAGACAAACGACGTGAAGACGCTCTGGTACTGCTCTTTCCACTATAAGGATTGGCTCGGCCAGAATAAACGGAAGAAAAAGATGGGATTCGCAACCAGGAAGGCCGCGCTCGAATGGGAGCGTTCTTTCCTTGACCAGGGAGCAAAAAGCCCGGATATCCTGTTCTCCTCTCTCGTAAAAAACTACATGGAGGACAATGAAACCAGGCTGAAACCTACTACACTGGAAAATAAACAGAGTATATTCGATGACAAAATCACTCCATATTTTGGGAATGTCAAGATTTCTAATATAGATGCTGTCATGATCCGGAAGTGGCAAAATGAGCTGCTCTCTTACAGGTCGAAAGACGGTGAGCCATATGCACCAACATACCTGAAGACTATCCACGCGCAGCTTTCAGCCATAACGAACTATGCAGTGAAGTATTATGGCCTTCCAAGCAATCCCTGCCACGTATCCGGTTCTATTGGCAAAAGCAATGCAGGTGAAATGTCCATATGGACGCGTGAACAATTTGAGTATTTCATCACTTTTGAAAAGCATTATTCTTTCCATTGCGCTTTCAATACGCTTTTTTATACTGGGATGCGCGAAGGAGAACTGCTTGCACTCACCCCGCAGGATATACTCGTAGACGAAAAGTCAATCAGTATTAATAAAAACTATGCAGTAGTCAAAGGAGACGAATATTTCCTTACCCCGAAAACAGACAAAAGTAAAAGGATTATAACCATACACAAACAATTATGCGATGAATTACAGGCTTACATCAGTAGCATGTGTATCAATCCGGATGAACGTATATTTTATTTCACGAAAAGTGGACTTTCCAAAGAATTTGCCCGTGTGACTGATCGAGCTGAACTACCGCACATACGGATTCACGATTTGCGGCATTCCCACGCCAGTATGCTGATTCAGATGAAAGTACCGATTACTGAAATTTCCAAGCGCCTCGGCCATGAAAGCCCTGAGATCACGCTACGGATCTACAGCCACCTGTATCCTGGAAATGAGAGAAATGTGCCTAACCTGATTGATGCTCTTTTCGAACCGGAATCTATGGAAAATATGGACGATTCTGAATAGCGGGTACTTTTCGGGTACTTTTTAAGGAAAATAAACCCCAACTTTCCTTTATTTACAAGGAAAATCGGGGTTTTTGTCATCATTCGAACTCAATCGTCGCCGGTGGCTTCCCAGTGCAGTCATATAGAACTCTATTAACATGCTTCACTTCATTGACAATCCGATTCGTTGTCTTCTCAATCACTTCCCACGGTATCTGGGCGCTCTCGGCAGTCATGAAATCGGTAGTGGTGACGGCGCGCAGGGCGATGGCGTAATCGTATGTACGTCCGTCACCCATGACGCCGACGGAGTGCATGTCGGTAAGGGCGGCGAAATACTGGCTGATGATCCTGTCAAGACCCGCGGCGGCGATTTCTTCGCGCCAGATGGCGTCTGCTTCCTGCACCATGGCTACCTTTTCAGCGGTCACGTCGCCGATGATGCGGATGCCGAGGCCGGGACCTGGGAATGGCTGACGATAGACAAGATAGTCCGGGATGCCTAGCTCGAGGCCGGCGCGGCGCACCTCGTCTTTGAAGAGGTCGCGCAGTGGCTCGATGATTTCTTTGAAGTCTACGTGCTCGGGCAGACCGCCGACGTTGTGGTGGGATTTGATGACTGTGGACTCGCCTCCGACGCCGCTCTCTACCACGTCCGGATAGATGGTGCCCTGTACGAGAAAGTCGACCGCTCCGATCTTTTTGGCTTCTTCTTCGAAGACGCGGATGAATTCTTCGCCGATGATTTTGCGCTTGCTCTCGGGCTCGGTGACTCCTGCGAGCCTGGAGTAAAAGCGTTCCTGTGCGTTGACGCGGATGAAGTTGAGCTTGTAGGGACCGTCCGGGCCAAAGACGGCCTCGACCTCGTCGCCTTCGTTTTTGCGCAGGAGGCCGTGATCGACAAAGACGCAGGTAAGCTGCTCGCCGACTGCCTTGGAGAGCAGAACGGCAGCTACGGAAGAATCCACGCCGCCGGAAAGGGCGCATAGGACTTTGCCGCCGCCGACTTTTTCGCGAATGGCCGCGATAGACTGCTCTACGAAGGAGTCCATGCGCCAGTCTCCGGCGCAGCCGCAGATGTTGAATACGAAGTTGGAGAGCATTTTCTGCCCTTCCTGGGTGTGCAGCACTTCCGGATGGAACTGGGTCGCGTAGAGCTTTCTCTGAGTATTTTCCATCGCGGCGCAGGGGCAGTTGTCGGAGTGTGCGATGACGGTAAAGCCTGGCGCCATCTCGGAGACATAATCGTTGTGGCTCATCCAGCAGATGGTCTTTTCAGACACGTCTGTAAAGAGTTGGGAACTCTGGTCTACCGTCACTTCGATTTTGCCGTATTCGCGCACCGGAGCTTTTTCAATCGTTCCGCCGAGCAGGTGCATCATGAGCTGGGATCCATAGCAGATTCCAAGGATCGGTACTCCGAAGTCAAAGATTTCTGTTGTACAGGTGGGTGCCCCAGGCTCATAGCAGCTGTTCGGGCCGCCTGTGAAAATGATCCCTTTGGGCTGCAAAGCTTTGATTTTTTCAAATTCTGTTTTGTAGGAATAGATTTCGCAGTATACGCCACATTCACGTACCCGCCTCGCGATTAACTGGTTGTACTGTCCCCCGAAGTCGAGGACTACGACTGTCTCCCTTTTCATGATTTCCCGCTCCCGTATCTTTCTCGCTGATAGCCCTGGCCGCCGCTGTTTTGTCAATAACGGCCCGAGCACTGACATTTTTTCTCGTTGATCGTCTTGCATTTTTTCAATCTGCTTTTATTGCTTCTGATGAACCTTCCTGTCAAAATCACTGTATCAGTTTTACCAGTTCCTCCCGGCTGGTGAGTCCGACGTTCCTTGCGGTGCATTCTCCGCCCTGGAAAACAAGGATTGTCGGGATGGATGCCACACGGTATTGCTGTGCAAGCTCCGGAAGATTGTCCACATTTACTTTCGCAATGGAATAGTCTTCGGCTTCCTGATCAAGCTCAGCGAGCAGAGGTGCAAGTGCTTTACACGGACCGCACCAGTCCGCGTAGAAATCTACCATGACGGGCCTGTCCGCCTTGAGTACTTCCAGATCGAACTGTTCCTGTGTTTTAATTATAATCATAACAATTGTCCTTTCTTTTTTCTATCAATTTCTATAAAGTATTTCCATCGGTTTTTGATTGTATTCCCTGTATTCCGATAAAACCATTTTACCGAAGCTTGACCGTCTATGCAAGGCCTTTTTCATGCTTTCTGTAAAAATCTATGAGACTTTAGCAGCAAAACTCTTCGTCCGGCTCTGTGCATAGAAACAATGGGGTATACACGTTTTGTGTATACCCCACGTAAACTATTTTAATACCTGTTTTGCAGAAATGGCTTTCTCACAATTATTATCTTATTTTCCAAAATGGAAATCGCTTTTTCACTTCAACATAAAATGAGCAAAAATCATATAAAATGAGATGAAATCATATAACAACAATCACGCCACCATCATTGGCATACATGGTTGAGATACCGGCCGTGTCGAGGAAAATCACATCCTTTACAGGGATTCGCTTTCTGATCGCCTCGAGTACCATACGTCCGCGCTCCGGGCAGTTGCAATGCGACAGTGCAAGGATCTTCTCCGCCGGGTTCTCTACCTGCTCGACAATGTAATCCACCATCTTTACCAACGCCTTGTTGATCCCGCGCGCCTGATCGAGCTGGATGATCGTGCCTTCCGGCGTCGCGCCCATGACCGGCTTGATCTTCAGCGCGGAGGCAAAGAATGCTTTGATATTGCTCAGGCGGCCGTTTTTGCGGAGCGTCTCCAGGTTTTCCAGTACAAAATACGTATTCTGCCCGGCAATATAGGCCTCGACTATCTCCACGATCTCCTCAAAAGGCATCCCTGCTGCCTCGCACTCCTGAATCTTTGCCGTAATCAGCGTTTCTCCGACGGAGGCGGAGCGGGAATTGAATACATAAACCTGAAGCTCCGATCCATCCTCCTTTAAAAGATCGCGGGCAAGTACCGCACTGTTGCAGGAGCCGCTCAGCTCCGCCGAGAGCGTTACAGCGTAGGCTCTCTTTTCGGCCTTTTCGAATGACTTTTTATAAAAATCCGGTGAGGGACACGCGGACTTCGGGCAATTCGGGCTTTCGGCAATCTTTTTCAAAAAGTCCGCCTGGTCAAAACTGTCGTCATCCACAAACGCATAATCATCCACCTGCATTGTAAGCGGGGCGGAAATGATACGCTCATCCGCTTTCATGTCTTCCGTGCACTCCCCGCAGCTGTCCATCACGATCACATATTCCATAAATAATCCTCCAGTAACATGTTTTTCGTTCTTTTATAACGTGGTTTTTAAGTCTACGTTATCATACCACATTCTTGTATTCTTGAAAAGGGGCTTTTTCATTTTCATAAAATTTTCATATTAGTAAAAGTTTTGCCAAATGCTCTGCTGTTAAGCAGTTAAAAATAAGGAAATGTTTTGTTAAAGGCTTCGCTTCTAAAAGTTTGCTAAAAGTTTGATGGCTGGCCGCAACTTTTCTGTTGCGGATAAGATGCCCTTTCATGTATAATAAAGATGCACAGACGCGCAGTCCGAGAAGATAGAAAGGAGGCCCCTCCCATGCGCTCTTACCAGATACAGGATACTCTGGGCTTTATGAAAAAGCTTCTGATGGATAATGCCTTTGATACCTTTCTGCTCTCAGAGGCGTCCATCACCACTTATGCGACCTTCCAGATCGACGGCACTTTTCATCCGGACTATTTGAGTACCGCCGAGAAAGAACAGCTGACCGCCGAGAAATACGGTTTTGCACTGTGGCGGCGCGTCCGCCCCTTCTTTTTTGAGCTGACGAAGGGAAAAAACACGCCGTTAAAATTTCGCGTGGTTCTCCGGCTTGCCCCGCACAACGTTGAGATGCTGATCGCGCAGAGTGGTCTGGATATCCAGGCCGACCAGGTGGGCGGGCTGTTTTTGAATATTCATTTCGATGGGAAGGCGCTCTTTTGCGTCAGCGGCGTTTCGATGAAACTGTTTACGCTGGATAAAACACTCGAACATGCCTGGGATGACATGCTGGAAAAATTTTTCCGGCGCGAGCAGATCCCGTTTCTGACGGATTAACAGGCTGTTAGCACTCACCAAAAATGAGTGCTAATTTTTTCTTGACATTTCGCTCCGATGGTATTATGATGTGTTCAGTTTTGCGGAAGGACGGCTGACCATTCCGTTTTTCCACATCATAGCTGCAGTCAGAGATCCCGCTGCAGGCAGCTGCAAAGGCCGCTTCGCGGGGATAAGCAAAATTTTATATTATTCTAAGGAGCGATGAAAAATGAGCAAAAAAACAGGAAACCTTTCTATCAACAGCGAGAACATTTTTCCCATTATCAAAAAGTGGCTGTATTCCGACCACGACATTTTTGCCCGGGAGATGATCTCAAACGGCTGTGACGCGATTACCAAGCTGGAGAAGCTGGAAGTCATGGGCGAGTATACTTTTCCGGAGGATTACAAAAAGCGCATCCAGGTAATTGTGAACCCGGAGGAGAAAACACTGAAATTCATTGATTCCGGTCTGGGCATGACGGCGGACGAGGTCGAGGAATACATCACGCAGATCGCTTTTTCGGGCGCGACGGATTTTCTCGAAAAATACAAGGACAAGACGACCGAGGACGACATCATTGGTCATTTCGGCCTGGGCTTCTATTCCGCGTTCATGGTGGCGGACGAGGTACACATTGACACCCTCTCTTATCAGAAGGACGCGGTTGCGGTTCACTGGGAATGCGACGGCGGCACGGACTATTCGATGGAAGACGGCACCCGGACAGAGGTCGGCACGGAGATCACGCTGTATTTGAGCGAGGATTGTCTGGAGTTCGCGAATGAGTACCGTATGCGTGAGGTCATTGAGAAGTACTGCTCCTTTATGCCGGTGCAGATTTTCCTTTCTAAAGCAAATGCCGAGCAGGAGTATGAGACCATCGACGAAGGGGATCTCCGCGAGGACGACGTGGTCGTAGAGCACATCCACGAGGACGCAAAGACGGAGGAGCGGGAAAATGAGAATGGCGAGAAGGAGATGGTCGAGGTCTCCCCGGCGCGCGAGCGCGTGAAGATCAACAAACGCCCGGTCTCCTTAAGCGACACGACGCCGCTCTGGACAAAACATCCGAATGACTGCACTGCGGATGAGTACAAGGAATTCTACCGCAAGGTATTTCAGGATTACAAGGAGCCGCTGTTCTGGATTCATCTGAACATGGATTATCCGTTTAACCTCAAGGGCATCCTCTACTTCCCGAAGATCAACACGGAGTATGATTCCATCGAGGGTACGATCAAGCTGTACAACAACCAGGTATTTATCGCAGATAATATTAAGGAAGTGATTCCGGAATTCCTGATGCTCTTAAAGGGCGTGATTGACTGCCCGGATCTGCCGCTGAATGTTTCGAGAAGTGCGCTGCAGAATGACGGCTTTGTAAAGAAGATTTCAGATTATATCACCAAGAAGGTCGCGGACAAGCTGACAGGCATGTGCAAGACGGACCGCGAAAGCTATGAGAAGTACTGGGACGATATCAGCCCGTTCATCAAATACGGCTGCATCAAGGACAGCAAATTCAGTGAAAAGATGAACGACTATATCCTCTACAAGGACATTGACAGCAAGTACCAGACCCTCAATGATCTGATCCAGGCTGCGGAGGACGCGAAGAAAGCCGGGTCAGCGGACGAGGTCGTTGACGCTGTAGAGGCAGGCGCTTCTGACAGTGCCGACGAGGTTGTTGAAGCCGCAGAGGGAACCGTTGAAGATACCGGATCGGCTGATTCTGCTGACAGCACAGACGAAATGACCAGTGACGCCGACGCCGCTGATGCCGAAGAGACTGCTGAAACAGTCGAAACCGTTGAAGACGCAAAGGAGGATACGGATTCTGCGAGCGCGGACGAGGTTGTTGAAAACGCGGACGCAGATGACGAGGATGCGGAAGAAAAGGAGCCTGAGAAATTTACCATCTATTACGTGACTGACGAGGTACAGCAGAGCCAGTACATCAATATGTTCCGCGAGTCCGGGCTGAATGCGGTCATCCTGAAGCACAATATCGACTCTCCGTTTATCTCTCACATTGAGCAGATCAATGAGAAGGTGAAATTCCAGCGCATTGATGCGGACGTCACGGATACGGTGAAGGAAGACACCGGCGAGGAAGAGCTGAAAGAGATCACGGACACTCTGACCGATCTGTTCCGCAAGGCTCTCGGCAATGACAAGCTCACGGTGCGTGTAGAGAAGCTGAAGAACGCGAATGTTTCCTCAATGATCACTCTCTCCGAAGAGAACCGCCGCATGCAGGAAATGATGAAAATGTACGGCATGTATGGCATGGATTCGTCCATGTTCGGCGACGAGGTGACACTTGTATTAAACGCGAACAACAAGCTGGTGCAGTACCTTGCCGCAAATAAGGATTCTGACAGGGCGCCGATGATCTGCGAGCAGCTTTATGACCTGGCGATGATCGCCCATAAGCCGCTGCAGCCGGAGGAAATGACCCGGTTCATCTCCCGGAGCAATGAGATCCTGATGCTGCTGGCACAGTGATGCTCCGCTCTGATTTTCTCTACTGCCTGTCCGTCAGGTAATTCTTCTGCCGCCAGTGTAAAACTGGCGGCAGTTGCTATGTTTCCGTCTTTCGGAACCATTTTCTTGACAAATAAGAGGAAAGCAAGTATTCTATCGTTACGTGTCACACCCGTGCCGCACACTTTGCAGCACACCTTGCCGCGCGACACGAAAAAGCTACGTAAGCGTGAGCAGCCGCACCTGCGCAGCTCACTTTCCTATATGATAAACAGGGCGGCCAAAGACAGACCGCGGCTGGAAGGATCCTTATGAAAGACAGAATAGAAAACTTTGGTATTTCCGGCAGCACCCTGAAGCTGATTGCCATTATCACAATGCTTATCGATCACACCGGCGCGACTGTGATCCGCTCGATCACACGGCTGCCCGCCGTGACGGGGGATGCCATGCTACGCAGCACCTGGGTAAACATCTACAATATTTCCCGTGACATCGGGCGGATCGCGTTCCCGATCTTCTGCTTTCTCCTGGTCGAGGGATTTCTTCATACACGAAGCCCTCGAAAATACGCAGGGAGGCTCTTTTTATTCGCGCTGATTTCCGAGATTCCATACGACATCGCCCTGAAGGGCAGCTGGTATTACCCGGACAAGCAAAATGTTTATTTCACTCTGCTGATCGGCCTGCTCGTCATGATCGCGATCCGGTGGATTACAGACAATGGGACACGCCGCCTGCTGCTCTCGGCTGTACCGATCGCACTGGGCATGCTGCTAGCCTGGAGGATGAAGACGGATTATGACTATAAAGGCGTGTTTCTGATCGCGGTGCTTTATCTGATGCGCGACACGAGGCTGTACCAGTGCATCGGCGGGGCGGCCGCCATCTCCTGGGAGCTCCCTGCCCCGATCGCGTTTATTCCCGTCTATTTTTATAATGGAAAGCGCGGGCTCTCACTCAAGTATGTTTTCTACTGGTTCTATCCGGCGCATCTGATGCTGCTGTACGTGATCAATACGTGGGGCGTGCCGCTGCTGAATCATCTGATATTTGCCGCACAGTAAGAACCTGCCGGCCAGGCACTCATGCATCCTGCACCGCCTGATACTTAAATCACAGTTTCTAAAAGCTCGCCGCAGCTCGCGATTTACCATATTTACAGTAAACGACGTAAGTCGTTTTACCTGGTAAACCAATAAAATACAGCAGGAAAAATCCATATAAGGAGGCATTATAAACTATGAATAAGAAGGAAGTCGCCGAGCTGAAGCGGCTGTTTCACCCGGACCGTACGCCGGTCACAAGGATCTGCGGCTGTTATGTAGACGCGGAGAAAAACAAAAAGGCAACTATGAAGCAGGCATTTCTCTCCCTTCCAGAGGAGGAAATGTTCAAATATTTTGATATTTTCAAGAAAACGCTGTCAGGCACAATCGGAAGGAACCTTCTGGACATGGAATTCCCGCTTGCCCAGGAGGCGGGCGGGGGTGCGCAGGAATATCTCCTGAAGCTCAGAAACAGCCAGCTGAAGGAGGAGGCTCTTCTGGACGAGTTTTATGATAAAATCATCGAATCCTTTTTGTACCCGGAAAATTATTATATCGTCCTGATCCACTGTGCGTATGACATCCCCAAAAAGGGAACGGATAATCTGGAAATGTTTGATGCTTCGGAGGATGTCTATGAGTTTCTGCTATGCTCAATCTGCCCCGTACACCTGTCAAAGCCGGGGCTGTGCTACCATGAAGAGACGAACACGATCAGCGAGCGCATACGGGACTGGTTCGTCGAGCCGCCGATCATGGGTTTTTTGTTTCCCGCCTTTACGGATCGCAACACGGACATCCATGGACTGCTCTATTATTCGAAAAATCCGGACGAGCTGAATGCGGATTTCGCCCGGCAGCTGCTCGGCTGCGAGCTACCCCTCTCCGCCGGTTCGCAGAAGGATACCTTTAATACATTGGTCGCGGAAACGCTGAGCGATTCGTGTACATACGAGACTGTCAAGAATATTCATGCCTCTCTCAATGAGCTGCTGGAAGAGCACAAGGACGACCCCAACCCGGTTCTCCTTGATAAGGGTGATGTGAAACGTCTCCTGGAAAGCAGCGGGGCAGATGAGGAGACGCTGGAGCATTTTGATGAAGACTTTGAACAGACCTCCGGCAGTGCACAGGCAGAGCTCTACGTGTCAAATGTGGCAAACACCCGGAAATTCGAGATCAAAACGCCAAACATTTCGATTTCCGTAAAACCGGAGTGCGCCGACCTCATTGAGACACGTGTCATCGACGGGAGACTCTGCTTTATCATCCCTGTGGATGATTCGGTGGAGGTGAATGGTATCCCGGTGAAAACCGGCGTACAGGCTGAATCCTGACTACCACGGCACTGGTGCTGGCTGACCTTTCTCTGCTTTCGGCTATTCCGACAGTCGAACCAAAAAGCAGAAGCAGAAACAGCGTAAACCCGGCCGGGTTATGACCTGCGGCCAATGAAGAGGAGAAGTAATGACTATGAATACCTACACACTTGACTGGAAGCAATACAGTGCACTCGCGAGGCAGACGGTCGCAGAGGGCTGCGTCCTTCTGCGCAATAAGCACTCCTCCCTCCCGCTCGTTTCCGGGGATACCGTCGCTGTTTTCGGCAGGATCCAGCTGGACTACTACAAAAGCGGCACCGGGTCGGGCGGCATGGTAAATGTCCCCTATGTGCACTCGATCCTGGACGGGCTGCAGGAATACGAAAAAGAAAACATTCACATTTATGAGCCCCTGCTTGCTATCTATCAGGAATGGGTCCGGCTGCACCCCTTTGACCACGGAAATGGCTGGGGGCAGGAGCCCTGGAGCCAGGAAGAAATGCCGCTCGGTGACGCGCTTGTTCATGATGCGGCGAAACACTCGACCGCCGCGGTAATCATTCTGGGCCGCACGGCCGGGGAGGACCGCGACAATTCCGCCAGGGCCGGCAGCTATTATCTGACGAACGGCGAGCTGGACATGCTGAAAAAAGTCTGCGCCGCCTTTGAGCGCACGGCCGTTGTACTAAATACAGGCAATATCATTTCCATGAGCTGGGTGGACGAAATAAATCCCGGCGCGGTGCTTTATGCGTGGCAGGGCGGCATGGAAGGCGGCTGCGGCGTCGCGGACGTTCTCTGCGGAGCCGTCTCCCCGAGCGGGAAGCTCTCCGACACGATTGCGCGGGATCTGGAAGACTACCCCTCCACCCGGAATTTCGGTTCTAAAACAGCAAATTATTATCAGGAAGATATCTATGTCGGATACCGCTACTTTGAGACCTTCGCACCGGAAAAGGTGGTCTATCCGTTCGGATATGGCCTGTCCTATACAACATTTGAGATGGCGTATTCCTTCGAGGTGTGCTTCGATGGCCAGACCCCAGGTACCGATGACAAATCTGCTCCGGAGCAGCCTGCTTCTGACCTGGGGACTGGCATCGGCGACATCTCTGCACAGGGTCGGATTGCTTCCGGGCAGATGAATCAAAGCATTTTCGATATAAGGGGAGCGCGCCTGCCTGGGCAAACTGTCCTGCCACAGGATGCGGCAAAGGCGCGTCTTCATATCAGTGCCACTGTCAAAAACACAGGCGTCCGTCCCGGCAAGGAGGTCGTTCAGATCTATTTTAATCCCCCGCAGGGGAAGCTCGGCAAGCCACTGCGCAATCTCTGCGCATTTGCCAAGACAGAGGAACTCCTGCCCGGAATGAGTGAAACACTTACTCTCTCGGTGCCGCTCTCTGAACTGGCGTCCTACGACGATAGCGGCGCGACCGGACACCGGAGCTGTTTCGTACTGGAGGAGGGAACCTACTTTCTCTACGCTGGTTCCAGTGTGCGGGATGCCGCACTCGTCGGAGGTTTCACGCTTGACAGGACGGTTGTCGTCGCCGAATGCCAGGAATCCATGGCGCCGGTAAAACCATTTGAGCGGTTCCGACCGCAGATTGTGCCAGAACGTTCGGATCCTTCTGATATCGGCCAGGGGACTTCGGCCCTCTCCGACCATGGCCAGAATACAGCGGTCAGCACAATATCCCACAGAGCACAGATCACCTGCGTCCTCTCCCTGGAGCCGGTTCCCCTTCGGACAGTCTCCCCTGCCGGGCGGCGGCTTCACCATCTGCCAGAATGTCTTCCCTATACGGGCGATCAGGGGTACCGTCTCTGTGACGTGATGGAGGAAAAGGTATTGATGGAGACATTCCTTGCACAGCTGTCTGATGAGGATCTGATGGCACTCTCCCGCGGCGAAGGAATGTGTAGTCCAAAGGTAACTCCAGGCACAGCCTCTGCTTTCGGCGGGGTCACAGAGAGCCTGAAACACTTTGGTATTCCGGTTGGGTGCTGCTCGGACGGTCCTTCCGGCATCCGCATGGACTGCGGCACGAGCGCCTTCAGCCTGCCAAACGGCACACTGCTCGCCTGCACGTTCAATACTCCTCTGGTCACAGAACTGTTTGCCATGGAAGGCCTGGAGCTCTATGCCAACAAAATTGACGCTCTTTTGGGACCCGGCATCAATATCCACCGCAATCCTCTGAACGGCCGGAATTTTGAGTATCACTCGGAGGATCCGTATCTGACCGGCTGCATGGCCGTCGCGCAGGTAACCGGCATGGATCGCTGTGCAGTCAGCGGCACAATGAAGCATTTCTGCGCAAACAACCAGGAATATTACCGCCATCAGGCGGAAAGTGTCATATCGGAGCGGGCACTGTGGGAAATCTATCTGAAACCGTTTGAGATGGGCGTCCGCTGCGGGCACACGCGCACGATCATGACCACCTATGGGCCTGTAAACGGCATCTGGACAGCGGGAAATTATGATTTGAATACCACGATTCTCCGTGAAGAATGGGGCTACCAGGGACTGGTGATGACTGACTGGTGGGCAAAAATCAACGACGAGGGGAAAAAGGCTTCCCGGGACAATCTTGCCGCGATGGTGCGCGCCCAGAATGACGTCTATATGGTGACTTTGGACGCGCTCACCTGCCAGGATACGCAGCCGCAGGCTCTTAAAAACGGAACGCTCCTCCGCGCCGAGCTTGTCAGAAATGCGGCAAATATCTGCCGCTTTCTGATCGCCTCTCCGGCCATGCAGCGGCTCGTCGGCACATACCGCGAAGTCACCCACCTCCATACGCCATCCGGCCTGAACCTGATAAACGATGGCGAAATGGAATATTTCACAATTGACCAGGAAACCGTGATTCCTCTTTCTGGCTGGCGTCCCGAGGCCGGCAGTTCCTTTACGGTTGCGGCAGACTTTCAGCAGGAGGGGCTGTTCCTCTTCACGCTGTCCGCCGCCTCCCACGGCAGCGAGCTCGCGCAGATGTCCGCAACCTTAAGCCTGGATAATACTGTGCTGAATGTCTATACCTGGCACGGGGAATCCGGGAAATCTGAGCTTTCCGCTGAAAAAGAAGTGCGCGGCAAAATGCATTATCTGAAGTTTTACTTCTCACAGGGAGGGCTCACGCTTGATTCTCTGCAGATCCGGCTGATCCGCGCGATAAAAAGGGAATGACAGTTCCCAGGCCAAAATCGGACAGGGGAGCGCCTCCCCCTATCCGCTGCCCGGCTCTGTGCAAAAAAGCGATGGAGTCCTGTTTACTCCACCGCTTCTTTTAACTTTTTTATCATCTCCATGTCATCCGCATTCACACGGATATTGGTGCGCAGGGTCTCCCCGGTCGACGTGGTCATTTTGACCTCCACAATCGTGCCTTCATCGACTGCTGCGGACGCTGCCGCGAAAAAAAGATCCAGTTTGGGGTGGCTGTTTTTGACCTGATCCTCCATCCCCCTTAGCTGCATGAGTTTCATCGGATTAATCTTCATAAAAACTATCCTCTCCTGTAAAATGTCATTGCATCATATTCACAATACCGATACACACCACAAAAAACCAGCCAACGACCGCCACTGTGCTGATAATCGTGCCAAATTTGCTGCAGAAATAAGACTTACAGTCGTCCTGGAATCCCAGAAAACCGTACCGCAGTCCCATCAGCGCCATCACAATCCCGGTGATGCCTCCTGCCCCGATCCAGGATCCGGCGATGCCTTTCAGCCAGTAGGAAACCAGCAGCAAAAAAAGAAGCAACCCAAATCCGACCAGTCCCAGCACCAGTGACGCGATGCTGTTCGCGGAATATTTTTTATCTACAAACGAATATACTCTTTTTTTCGCCATTTCTATCCCCTCACAAATTTCCGGACAATATCGCTTCTCATAATGCTCCAAAGTCTGACAGAACAGCAGAACGGTTACGCTGCGCGTGTCTCGGCCCACTCGTACAGGGAGCTTGTAAGACGAAACAGCAGGTACCCCAGCAGTCCGCCAAGCGTGTTAAGAATCATGTCGTCCACATCAAAGCAGCCGACCTGAAAAATCAGCTGCGAGAGTTCCACCAATGCGCTGACTTCGAAGCTCAGAAGCATCGTGCGCCAGGCGCGCCTCGCCCCTCTCGCCATGAGCGGAACCAGTGCTCCGAAGGGCAGAAAGCCAAGCACATTTCCGACCAGATTCATCAGCACGGCGCGCGTCCCCAGCACTTCCCGGTAGCGGATGTAGCGGAGAATCTCCCGGAAAGGAATGATATTATAGCTGTACTCGCCCGTCCCGCCGTGCCCGAAATCCTCCGAGAGGAACAGGAAATAGACGAGTGCCGTCATATAGAGCAGAAACAGGCACTTCCCTAAAAGTTTAATTCCTTTTCGCAGTGAATGATTCATCAAAGCCCCAGTCCGGTTCCGGCCTTCCACAGCCTGGCCGCATTTAATATAAGAAGAATTCCGCTCGCAAGCCCCGTCACGAGTACCACAATTCCCAGCACCAGATTCCATACGCCGGCCTTTTCCGTTGCTCTTACTAATCGTTCATTCATAATAAATCCTCCATTTCTTACCATTCTTTTCAATCAACACTCGATAATCAGACGAAATGCGAACGCGAGACTTTGATCACTCTGCTGCACTTTTTTAACCCAAAGTACGTATATGCATTGATTGGCATCCAAAGCTGCTCGGATTTTCTGGTATTCTCCAGGCTCTGATATAATCCTGATATTCTCATTTTACTCCATACGTTTCATAATATGCGTCGATCGCCGCCTTCATCGCATCGTTGATCACGACTTTTCCTTTGTATTCCCGGTTATACAGGTACTCCACGACCTCCGCCATCGTGACGATCGCGGTCGTCTTCATGCAAAAGGTCTGCTCAATCTCCTGCAGAGCACTCTTTTCCCCGGTGCCGCGCTCCATACGGTCTACTGAGACGATCAGCCCCAGCACATCGACATTGCCCTGTGACTGAATGATCGGCAGAGTCTCACGAATCGAAGTCCCGGCAGTCGTCACATCCTCAATGATCACCACCCGGTCGCTGTCACAGATCGGGCTTCCGAGAAGGATGCCCGCATCCCCATGGTCTTTGATCTCCTTGCGGTTCGAGCAGTAGCGAATGTCTTTCCCATATTCTTCGCTGATCGCCATCGTCGCAGCTACTGTCAGCGGAATCCCCTTATAAGCCGGTCCGAACAGAACATCAAAATCCAGTCCAAATGCCGCATGGATCGCCTGTGCGTAATAACCGCCCAGCCGGATCAGCTGTCCTCCGGTGCGGTAAAATCCGGTGTTTATAAAGAAAGGGGTCTTCCTTCCGCTCTTCGTCACAAAATCACCGAACCGCAGCACCTCACAGTCCACCATAAACTCGATAAATTCCTTCTTGTATGCTTCCATTTTCTTAAAAACTCCCTGTCTGTCAGATCTTCGCTAAAATCAGTACAGAAAAAGCTCCTGTGCCCCTCCGCTTTATCATTCGATTTCATCAAACAACTCATCCCATGTGACTTTGATATTCGGAAAATGTATGATCTTCAGCTTACCTTTATTCGCCTCTGTGATCGTATCCCACAAATAATACCTGGGCGTGTCTCCGTCATAGTCCAGCTCATAAATCTCAACAGTACGGCTGCGCCAGTCGACAATCCAGTACTCCTCAATTTCCTGCTGGCGGTAGATCTCCATTTTTTCGCCGCGGTCATATTTTTCTGTGGACGGAGAGAGAACTTCCATTACAAATCGTGGAGAATCCATAAACGAATTCCCGCGCCGCGATTTTATCCGGCAATTAATTGATGCATCCGGTATTACCGTCTGCTGATTACCGCGCTCATCGCAGAATCTATACTGGACATTGTCTGAATACACATAACAGGTACTGTATCGGAGCTGCTTTCTGACCGCAGAGACGAAATTGACGATAACTGCGGAGTGCTCCGGGGATGCACCAGCCATATCCATGATTTTAAGATTCGAATCCACAAAATCCCTCCTAACCCGTTTTGTCCACTGGTATCTGTTGTAAAGATACGTCTTTTCAGGCTGCGCCCAGTATACCACAAACAGCCATCTACTTCCATACCCATTTTCATAAGTTTTGCAAAATAAAGACAGATAAAGACCTGTATCGACCACACTCCTGCCTTTTTGTTCCGGGACATAGGAGGTTCGTAATTTCTATGAAAAATTTTCGAAAAATCTGCACAAATAAATTCCCTTTTCCCGGAATGTATGGTACAATTCAAACAGAATCGGATTTGGAAGAGTCCCCTCATCCATTTCCGTCGCGCAGGATCGGAGCAAAGGCTATACCTGTTCATATAGTCTCTGCCCTTCAGATAAAATATTGCGCCAATTCTCGAGGAAGAGACACCCGGAACCACAGAATCTGCACCTGTGATGAACAGTCTGCACCGCAGCATCTGTTCTGGACATGGGCGATCTGCGCCGCAAAACCTGCTCCACCCCCGCGCACAAAGAAGAAACAGGAGGAAATATAATTATGGCTCAGGAAATGATCGCAATGCTTCTCGCGGGAGGCCAGGGCTCCAGACTCTATGCCCTGACCCAGAAGCTTGCAAAACCTGCAGTTCCCTTTGGCGGAAAGTACCGTATCATTGATTTTCCGTTATCGAACTGCGTGAATTCCGGCATTGACACTGTCGGCATTCTGACCCAGTACCAACCCCTCGTACTGAATGAGTACATCGGCAATGGACAGCCCTGGGATCTGGACCGTCTCCACGGCGGCGTCCATGTACTCCCGCCTTATCAGCAGGCGTCCGGCTCCGGCTGGTACAAAGGAACAGCCAACGCGATTTATCAGAATCTGTCTTTCATCGAGCGCTATGATCCGCAGTATGTGATCATCCTTTCCGGCGACCAGATCTGCAAGCAGAACTACAGCGATTTTCTCCGCTTCCATAAGGAAAAGAACGCGGAGTTCAGCGTCGCCGTCATGGAAGTACCGTGGGATGAGGCCTCCCGCTTCGGCCTGATGGTGGCGGGCGAGGACGACCGGATCACGGAATTCCAGGAGAAGCCGAAGAATCCGAAGTCCAATCTGGCATCCATGGGCATTTACATTTTCAACTGGGATGTCCTGAAAAAGTATCTGACCGAGGACGAGGCAGACCCGAACTCTGAGAACGACTTTGGCAACAACATCATCCCGAACCTGCTCCGCGACGACCGCAGGATGTACGCCTATCATTTCAGCGGCTACTGGAAGGACGTCGGGACGATCTCCTCTCTCTGGGAGGCCAATATGGAGGTGCTCGATCCGGAGCACAGCGGCATCGACCTCTTTGATGAGAACTGGAAGATTTACAGCCGGAACAGCGGCATGACCGGTCACAAGATCAGCGCCGGCGCGACGGTGGAGAATTCCATGATCACAGACGGCTGCCGGATCAAGGGCAGCGTAAAGCACTCCGTACTGTTCGCGGGCGTCCAGGTAGAGGACAACGCGATCGTCGAAGACGCGGTTATCATGGGCGGCTGCAGGATCAAATCCGGAGCGGTCGTGAAGCACTGTATCCTTGCGGAGAATGTGACGATCGGCGAGAACGCGGTCATCGGCGCGATGCCGACCGAGGATAAAAAAGGCGTGGCCACTGTGGGAGCCGGCCTGACTGTCGGCGCAGGCGCGGTCGTTGGCCCGAAGGCAATGATTTATAAAAATGTAGAAGGTGGTGAAGAACAATGGTAAATTCAAACAAAAGCGCGCTCGGGATCATTTTCCCAAACCATTATGACGCCCTCGTCCCGGAGCTTGTCAGCATCCGGAACATGGCCTCCATCCCTTTTGCAAGCCGTTACCGCATGATCGACTTTATCCTTTCGAGCATGGTGAACTGCAATATTAACAACATCTGCGTTCCCGTAAATACAAATTACCATTCGCTGATGGACCACCTTGGCACAGGCCGTGAGTGGGATCTGGTGCGCAAAAACGGCGGTCTTCATATTTTCCCGCCCTATGCGGAGAAATCAAACAAGGTTTACAATGGCCGGATCGGTACTCTGGCGAACATCCTCCCGTTCCTGCGTGAGCAGAAGGAGCGCTTTGTCATCATGGCCGACTCCAGTATCGCGGTCAATTTTGACTTTTCAAAAATGATTGATGAGCATATCGAGAGCGGAGCGGACGTCTCCATCGCTTACCATGAGGAAGAGCTTCCGGAATATCTGATGCGCACGCAGGACAACAGCAGAGGGTTCCACTATACTTTCACGATCGACAAGGGGCGGATTAACCACATTTATGTAAATCCGCGCGTGACCGGCGTACAGAACTACTCCATGAATATCTACGTCCTGGAGCGTGAGCTGCTGATCAACATGGTTAACACCACTTTTGTGCGCGGCCTGGAGCATTTCAACCGCGATGTACTGATGAACCAGCTCTCCTGGCGAAACGTACACGCTTTCAAGTTTGACGGATATGCCGCGCGTATCACGGGCATGAAGAGCTATTTTGATGAAAATCTCAAGCTCCTCGACGATTATAACCTGGACGCGCTGTTCTCCGGTGCTCCCATCTACACCAAGATCCGCGACGACAACCCGACCCGCTACATAAGCGGCGCGAAGGTATCCAACGTGATATGCGCAGACGGCTGTGTCATTGAGGGCGAAGTGGAAAACAGTGTCCTGTTCCGCGGCGTGAGAGTCGAAAAAGGCGCTGTAGTTAAGAACTGCGTCCTGATGCAGGATACCGTAGTCGGAGCCGGTGCGCACATTGAGTATGTGATCACCGATAAGAACGTCAAATTCGGCGCGGGCAAAGAGATGAAGGGAACCGACAGCTTCCCCGTCAATGTCGCGAAAGGGCATACAGTGTAAATGTAAGTGTCAGTGGCCAGTGGCTGGCGATTAGCTATTAGAGATTAGTGATTAGTGATTAGAATAGGGGAGAGAACTCCCCTATTCTATTGTACTGAGCCGGGCAAGATGTTTTTCGGCTTACACAACCACCTGCTGCAGCCATCAGGGGATCATCTCCAGCAGGACATACACACGCTCCTTTGTAATAGACGCTGCTGTCGTGTTTTCCAGGTAAGGCTGCATGGTGCCGCCCTCAAATTCAGCTCCGGCCTCAGCCACCGCGCTTTCCTTCTCCTCAATCCACGCCAGCTCCTCCTGCGTGAGCGCGGTCATCTCTTCCTCCGAAAGGCTCATCTTCAGATAGCCCCAGAGGACATTGAGAATGTCATCCCAGATCTGGTACATTTCGCAGGAATACTGGTTCAGCTCACTCTGGGTGAGGATTTCATTATCAAGCTTATACGCAATCTCCTCCGCCTGCGCGGCAGCTGCCGCAACCTCCTCGGCGGCCTGCTGTCTTAACGCCGAGGTCGTCTGAGTTTCAGACGCATCACCATCAGATCCAAAGCTGCCGGAAGCAGAATCCTCAGAAGAGACAGTTGCAGAATCAGTGCCGGCAGCAGCAGTTCCGTCCGAAGCAGAGGAATCGTAAGCGGATAGTCCCAGCTCCTCTGCGGCTTCGGAAAGTGTGGTAAATGGGATGGTCATGTACTCGTGCACAGCATATAATTCTGCCGCTTCGCTCTGTGAGATCGGGGTGCTGTAGTCCTCCCAGACTTCTGTGGTACTATAAAAATATGGATTTTCACTGTCATAGGAGTCGTCATAGAGAACCGCTTCCTCCAGTTTCAGCTCCGTCCCGTTCAGCGAATACCATGCGTTTGCTGAGCAAAAGGCGCTGGAGGAACCATCATAGGCAATCACTTTGTCCGTACAGAGATAGTAGCGGCTCCGTTCCGCGCTAGTGACGACCTGAGAAAGGATGCCATCCTTCACTGTATAGAGATCATAGAACATGCCAGGATACACATAGCTCTCTTCATCATCCTCATCTGCCGTTTCGCCAATCAGAAGCTCAGCCGCACCATCTTCGTCAATATCCACCAGATAATATCCGATGTCATCCGCGGAAGAAAGATATCCGGCCAGATAGCATAGGCCATTGTCGTCATAAGCATCCGTCTCCCAGCCAGATTCTATCGCTGTGAGATATTTTTGCAAAATTTCGTTGTAGTAATTCGTCATAAGCTCGTCCGAATCCATATCTTTCACTATAGCAGAAGAATCCTCTCCCGCAGACACAGTCACTGTCAAAGAAGAGTCCTCCCAGGCAATCTCCGATTCTGCAGAAAAAGAATCCCCTTTAACAGGTTCCGATTCAGATTCATAAAATTCCCCACTATCCTCCGGCACTCCGGCCAGTGTCACAGACTCTTCTGCACAGGAGGCTTCCATTCCTCCCAGCAGTCCCAGCGTGAGCAACACAGTTGCTACAATCCTTCTTTTTTTCACTTTATTTTCCCTCCTGAAAATGAATGCCCAATTTCCGATTGAGCCATTTTTAAAAGGATTGTACCAGTAATACAGCAGACCTTCAACGAAAAAATACTTAATTTTGCAGATGATTCTATTAAAACCAATTTCTGCCGTGCATCTATTCAGGTGATAAAGGGAACGACAGTCAAAAAAGATCTACATTTTCTCCGTTTTTTACAAATTTTTTATAAATTTCATTTTTTCTTTGGAAATATCTTGAATTGACTTTCCTGGAAGTCGCTTTTATAATAAATGGCAACAACGAGGGCGTTGGAGATTTTTTCTCCGGCGCCTTTTTCGTTTCTCTGTCTGTTTTGTATTATCTTTTTGCAATGCATTTTATAAGATTTGCTTATGAATACAGTGCAGACAGTTCAAAATCAGCGCTGGAATTCCGGTAAAATCTGGCCAGTCCGGAGCTTCGCGCTGCCATGTGGCCGGCCGCCAGAGCGGCGGCCGCGGAAAAATCCGCATACGATTTTTCAAAAAGAGGAGGAGCTATTATGACAGAAGAAATTTTAAGCGTCATCAACGGTGAAGTTTTTGGTGTCTGGTTTTTGATCGGAGCCGCGCTTGTTTTCTGGATGCAGGCAGGCTTCGCGATGGTGGAGGCAGGATTTACCCGCGCGAAAAACACCGGTAACATCCTGATGAAAAACCTGATGGATTTCTGTATCGGAACGATCATGTTCATCCTGATCGGCTTTGGGCTGCTGCTCGGCGAGGATGTCGTCGGACTGATCGGAAAACCCGGATTTGATATTTTCACCAGCTATGAAAATTTTGACTGGTCGAACTTCGTATTTAACCTGGTGTTCTGCGCGACGACCGCAACGATTGTTTCCGGCGCCATGGCAGAGCGCACCAAATTTTTATCCTACTGTATCTACTCAGCAGTGATTTCCGCTCTGATCTACCCGATCGAGGCACACTGGATCTGGGGCGGCGGCTGGCTCGCCGAGATAGGCTTCCATGATTTCGCCGGTTCCTGCGCGATCCATATGGTCGGCGGTATCTCCGCTCTGATCGGAGCAAAGATCCTCGGGCCGCGTATCGGAAAATTTGAAAAGGATAAGTCCGGAAATATTACAAAAGTAAACGCGTTTCCGGGTCACAGTCTTCCGCTCGGCTGCCTCGGCTGCTTCATCCTTTGGCTTGGCTGGTATGGATTTAACGGCGCGGCATGTACTTCGGTTGAGCAGCTTGGTTCCGTTTTCCTTACTACAACCGTAGCTCCCGCTGCCGCAACCGTTGTCTGCATGATTTTTACATGGATAAAATATGGCAAGCCGGATGTTTCGATGTGCCTGAATGCTTCTCTCGCCGGCCTGGTAGCGATCACCGCTCCGTGCGATGTGACGGACTGCTTCGGCGCACTGATCATCGGCGCGGTTGCCGGCGTGCTCGTAGTATTCGGCGTATGGCTCCTGGACAACAAGCTCCGCATCGACGACCCGGTCGGCGCGGTTGCGGTACATATGATGAATGGTATCTGGGGTACGATCGCGGTCGGCCTGTTTGCCACAACATCCGCTCCGGGCAATGATACCGTTACAGGTCTGTTTTACGGCGGCGGATTTGACCAGCTCGGAATACAGCTGATTGGTTTTATCGCAGTCGCAGCGTGGACCGCCGTGATGATCACAATTACATTTTCTATTATTAAAGCCATATTCGGGCTCCGTGTTTCGGAAGAGGAAGAGATTATCGGTCTGGACGCGACCGAACATGGTCTGCCGAGTGCTTACGCAGGCTTTTCCATCATGGATGTTTCCAATACTACTATGAGTGTGAATGCCAATACACAGCTTGGCAGCGATGATTACGTAACAGCGACAGAGGCCCAGAAGAACGCCGCCGTCAAGGTGGTCAAAGCACCTGTTTCCGAGACTGGCATTTACAAGGTTTCGATTATCTCCAGACTGTCCCGCTATGACGTGCTGAGAAAGGCGATGAACGATATCGGCGTGACCGGCATGACCGTGACACAGGTCATGGGCTGCGGCATCCAGAAGGGCGCGGGCGAGCGCTATCGTGGAGTCGAGCTGGACGCGACGCTGCTTCCGAAAGTAAAGGTGGAAATCATTGTCGGCAACCTGCCGGTGGACACCGTTATCGAGGCTGCAAAGAAAGCTCTCTACACTGGACACATCGGCGATGGCAAGATCTTTGTATACAGTGTAGATAAGGTCGTCAAGGTCCGCACCGGCGAGGAAGATCTGGCGGCTCTGCAGGATGTGGAGTAATGATTGCTGCAGCGCGGCTGTAAATGGTTTAGACAGAATTCGTCCGGTGGCATGATCACCGACAGATCAACATTTATTTGGCCATTATCTTGTTTTTTGTTTCATATACCCCCTTGAAGAAAGCCTCCGGCGTGAGAACATCACGCCGGAGGCTTTTCTTCAGAGTTATTTCTTAATTAAAGTGCCAGGAGCATGCACTCTTTCAAAGTAAGCCAGGCAAAAACAATTTTTGAATGGCCACGCAATAATCTTACTTCTCCGTCGCCGCGCCCCAGAAGATCAGGGAGAGCATCCCCGGACCGGTGTGTGCTCCAATGACCGGGCAAAGCATCGTGATCCGCACATCAGCGTCCGGATTGAGCTTCCGCACCATGGCCTTCAGTCCCTCGGCAGCATCCTTGCAGTCCGCGCAGCAGATGTAGGCTGCGTTGCCGAATTTCGGATCAAAACGGGTTTTATAATAGTCTGCCAGCGCACGCATGGCCTGCTTACTGCCACGCTTATTGGCCACAGATACCAGCTCGCCCTTCGCGTCGATGGTCAGAAGAGGCTTAATATTCAGCGCAGTGCCGACAATCGCTGTCGCGGCTGAGATGCGGCCGCCGCGCCGCAGATAGACCAGATCCTCCACCATGAACCAGTGATTTAAATAAGTGGTATTGTCGCGGAGCCAGGCCGCGTTTTCCTCTAGGCTCATGCCGGCATTGCGGTTTTTCGCTGCCGCTTCGGCGAGCATCCCCATTCCGCCGGTAGCGGAAAGGCTGTCGACGACTTCAATCTGTACATTCTCATACTCCTCTTTCATGGTCTCTACGGCCAGCAGCGCAGACTCATATGTCTTAGAGAGACCGCTCGAAAGTGCGATGTAGAGGATCCCCGTCCCTTCTTTTACCAGCGGTCCAAACAGCTCTTCATACTGGTATGGGGTGATCTGGCTGGTCTTTGTCGGAATGTTCTGACGCATGCTCTCGTAAAAATTGTGCATCCGTTCATCGCTCTCCGGCCCGGTCGCGCGGAAGGTCTCGCCGCCGAGCATGTACTCCATCGGGGCAAAGCGGATGCCATATTTTTCTGCTATCTTCGGGTCAATGTCCAGGGACATATCCACGTAAATCTCGTAATTCATATTTTTTCCTTTCTTTTGTGCTGAGGATCTGCCACAAAATAGCTGATATTTTTTGTCAATGCACCGTCGCGAACTCTCCGCTGTGCTGCCCGCTCTGCTCTTTCTTTTCGACGCGGCCAAGCCTGGCTGCGTGGCTGTCGCCCTTCGCGTTCATGATCAGCATCTGCAGCCGGTTCTCGATATTCGCAAAGCTGACGTCCGGGTCGTAGTCGAGCGGCAGGATCTGCGCGTCCGGATAAATCTCTTTGAGTTTTTTGGCGATCCCGCGGCCGACGACATGGTTCGGCAGGCAGCCGAAGGGCTGCAGGATGACAAACGCACGGCACCCTTTTTTCGCGTGATGCAGGATCTCCCCGGGGATCAGTACGCCCTCGCCGGCGTCGAAGGTGTGGTGGATGATCGGGTCGCTGTCCTTTACCAGCTCCGTCAGACGTGCCGGACGCTCATAGAGCGGATGCGTGCAGGCAATCGCGTCCGAGACGCTGTGCGCGATGTCAAATACCTTATTACAGGTCGCAGGCCAGGCCTTTTCCGTGACCTTCCGATCCAGATGATACTCTCTGTTCTGGGCGTCCTGGTAAAAATAGGTCTTCTGGATGACGTCAGACATCTTTGCCTCAATAATCTCGAATCCGTTCTTTTCCAGGTAGTCTTCGATATCATGGTTTGCGCCGGGGTGGAAGTTCAGCAGGTATTCGCCTACAATCAGTACGCGCGGCCTTGGCCGGGAGCGGTCGTAGTCCACGTTCTTCATGATCTCGATACCCTTTTTGAAACCGTTTCTCGCACCACCCAGGCCATGCTTTTCCAGGCCGAAAATCAGCTCATCCATGGCGGCCTCGAAGGCCCGGTTCGCACTGCCCGGTTCTTTTTCGTAGGGCCGGATTTTGCGCAGAAGCTCTTCCAGCTCGTCAATCATCGGAAGGCAGAATGCGATCTTGATGGAAGCGAGGACGTTCAGCTTATAGCCCGGGTGAAGATCGTGGGAATCCACATCATCATTTGTCACGATCGGCACATACGGGTAACCCGCGTCGTCGAGTGCCTTGCGCAGCAGAGCACTGTAGTGCGTCAGGCGGCAGTCGCCCACATATTTAGCCATCGCGATCACGACCTCGTGGTCGTCATATTTTCCGCTTTTCAGTGCGGCAAGTGCTTCCCCAATCACAATCTGTGCCGGGAAACAGATATCATTATGTACGTACTGCTTGCCCAGGTGGATAGCTTCCTCTCTGCCGATGTCAAGTGGAGCGGCCTTCATCTTATGCTCAGAGCTCATCGCAGTCGCCATCAGGCGGGCAAACGCATGGGAGGTATTCGGCACCAGGAGGATTTTTTCCCTCCGGTCCGCTTTGGTAAACTTTACCGGATAGGGATCCGGCAGCTCATGTACCTGCAGTGCCTGACTTTTTCGGCGGCGCATTTCCACGGTCTCCACAAAAGAGCGGACACGGATGCGTAGCGGTCCCTGGATGTCGCTCTCGTCCACCTTCAGCACAAGAGGAATCTTGCCGGAGGTCTCTTTCATCAGACGGATGATCTCATCTGACAGATAGGCGTCATGGCCGCAGCCAAAGCTGACGATCTGCACGTATTCCAGATGCTCGCTATTTGCGGCAAGGATTGCGGAAGAAAGCATCCTCGCGTGATAATTATTTACAATATCCAGACGGCTTTTGCTTAAATCCACCTTTTCAATGCCGGGGACAGAGTCCGCAGTCAGCACCGGGATCCCCTGGCTTGTAAACATTTCCGGAAGATCATGGTTCACCAGCGCATCGTTCTGATAAGGGCGGGATGCGAGCACGACGGCGTAGCGGCCATCTTTTTGTACCTGGTCGATGACCTCCTGCCCGGCCCTTTTCAGCTCACGGGAAAAAGTATTCTGTGCCTCATCGCCGGCCGCGATGGCCTTTATCGTCAGATCTGCCGGGATACTGAAGGTCTCTTCCATATAATGAGTGAGCTGACGGTTTCGGTCTGATGTCTTATGCCAGTGGAACAGCGGCGTATCAAATGGAATACCCCACCGTTTTTCCGGATTATCCGAATTTCGGATCACGATCGGATATCCTTTTACAACCGCGCACATGGACTCACTGGTCTTCTCCGTGTTTTCGGAGCTGACTGTCGTAATCGAAGGCATAAAAATCCGATCACAGGATTTACTTTTTACTAAGTTCCGGATATGCCCATGCACTAGCTTCGCCGGGAAGCAGACCGTATCCGAAGTCACAGCGGAGAGGCCGTCCTCATAAATTTTCCGTGTGCTTTTGTCGGAAATCTTCACACGGAATCCGAGCGATTTCCAGAAGGTCGTCCAGAACGGCATCGTCTCCCAGAAGGAAAGTACGCGGGGGATGCCGATCGTGATGCCACGGTCAGATGTTGCTTTTGCAGTTTTTAGCAATGCAGGTGCATTATTTGTATTACCCGTTTCAGGCGAATACAGATTCGGATGGGGGTACTCCCGGAACAAAAGCTCCTCGCGCAGCCGGAACAGGTTCGGCACGCGGTCCTTTTCTGCCTTTTTTGCTTTCAGCTGCTCGCGTACATGCGCATCCTTCGGATCTCCCAGGATCTCGCCCCGCTCGCAGCGGTTGTTTGTGATCCAGGAATTTCCATTTGAAAAGCGGACGATCGTGCGCTTGCAATGGTTTGTGCAGAATGGGCAGGGTGAATTCGCCTCCTGCGTGTAGGAGAACTTTTCAATCGCGTCCAGGCCAACGAAGGTATGTGCCTGCTCGCAGTGCTCCATCGTCAGCAGCGCCGCGCCGATCGCGCCCATCAGGCCCGGATAAGGGGCACGCGTCACTTCCTTGCCCGTATACTGCTCCAGCGCACACAGTACCGCGTCATTCTGGAAGGTGCCTCCCTGTACGACAATGGTATCGCCGAGCGAATCCAGATTGGAGATACGGATGACCTTGGTAAATACATTTTCTATTATTGACCGGCAAAGCCCCGCCATGATGTCGCCGGACTCCTTGCCGTTTCGCTGCTCCGTGACAATGCTGCTGTTCATAAATACGGTGCAGCGGCTGCCGAGCACTGCCGGATTCTGAGACTCGAACGCAGTCCGCGCAATGTCTTTTACCGGGATATGCAAAGAGGATGCAAAATTCTCCAGGAAGGATCCGCAGCCCGAGGAGCAGGCTTCATTTACAACAATGTTGGTCACAATGCCGTGATCCACCCAGATCGCTTTCATATCCTGGCCGCCGATGTCCAGGATAAAGGTGGCGTCGTCCACATATTTCGCGGCAGCTCTCGCGTGAGCCACGGTCTCCACCATATGGCACTCCGTGCTCCAGGCCTTTGAGAACAGCATCTCACCATAGCCGGTCGAACCAGCGGCGATAATTTCAAGCTCCGCCCCTGCAGCCCGATAGCGGTCGCGGATCGCCAGAATCGCCTTTTTCGCGACTATCAGCGGCTCCCCCTCGTTCGGAGAATAAAAAGAATCCAGAATATTTTCCCGATCGTCCATCAGAACAAATTTGGTCGTTGTACTTCCGGAGTCGATGCCCAGGTACGCCCGCACGGTCTCGCCCGCATGCGGCTGGTACGGAACACATTCCTCCAGCTGATGGCGCGCCAAAAACTGCTCCCTCTCAGCCAGGGACGCAAAATAAGGCTTCGAAGGATCATATGCCGCATGGAAGGAGCCCGTGGAAGACTCCCCCATCTCGAAACAACCGCTTCCGGAGGAAAGCTTCTGCGCCTGGCCGGATCCATCCGCAGCCGGGCAGCACTCTTTTGAAGAGGCATCCTTCTCCTGCGTAGCACCTGCGCCATCGGCTGCCCCATCCTCGAGCCTTGCGACCAGCTCGTCAATCTCATAAACGGCTGTGCGAGCCGCGAACATGGTCTCCAGCGAAAGCGCCGCCCCAAAAGCAATCATAATCTCCGGATGCTCCGGTATCAGCGTCTCCTCCGGCGAGAGATCCAGCCGCTCGGCAAATACCTTCACCAGTCTCGGATTAAAGGTCAAAGGACCTCCCTCGAAGACCACTGGTTTCTCAATATCGAGACCCTGCGCCAGTCCGCCGATCGTCTGCTTCGCAATCGCGTGGAAGGCTGACAGTGCCAGATCCTGGCGCGCCACGCCCTGGTTCAGCAGCGGCTGGATATCGGTCTTTACGTACACGCCGCACCGCCCGGAAATGTCATAGACGCAGGTTCCCTGTTCCGAGAGCGCGTTGAACTCCTCCACTGGAGTCTTCAGCACCGTCGCGATCTCATCAATGAACGCGCCTGTGCCCCCCGCGCAGCTTCCGTTCATACGCATGTCCTTTACGTTCAGCGAGCCATCCGATCCGCGGTTAAAAAATATCATTTTCGCGTCCTGTCCACCCAGCTCGATCGCCGTGCCGACATCGCTGTAATAAGACCGCAGCGCGATAGAATTCGCTACGACCTCCTGTATGTAGGGAACCCCCAGCCGGCGCGCGATCCCGCCGCCGCCGGATCCTGTCAGCACCAGCCGCAGCGCGGCCCGGGGAAAAGCCTTTTTAAATGCGTCGAGCGCAATGCACACACTGTGTACCTGCGCTGCGTTATGTCTTTTGTAATCCGAATATATGATCTGTTTTCTTTCGGGATCCACCGCAACAATCTTCGTCGTCGTAGAGCCTACATCAACTCCGACCAGAAACATCCGGGTATCTGATGTACTCTTTGGCATGCTTTCCAATCTCCTCTTTTCATGCATCCAGCAACCGCCTGACACCTTCAGTCGTGTTCTCCCAAGTATTTTAACATCCCATCCTGTTATGTCAAGTGAAAATCCAATGAAAAAATCTAAACAATTTTACAATCAGGGTTGTTTCATGAAGAAATTTTAAAATTGAAAAAACGTAGATTTTATCGG
>JAJQBS010000093.1 GCA_021203145.1 Lachnospiraceae bacterium
GTAAGTCCTCTGGTCTCAACCATTCCCAATGCTTCCTGTGTCATTTTCTTTTCCTCCTTGGATACTGTTTTTATAATTTCCTGGTTTCCTGTTTCCACATTTTGCGAGGGCTGACTCTGCCCGGATCCATCTACGGAGCCTTTCGCTTCGTTCCGGGGGGCTGCCTTCGCATTTTTTCTGGGAGCCGCGGTTTTCTTCGACGATCCCGCGCTCCTGGCCACGTCCTTCTCGTCAGCCATGTTTTCCCCTTTCTGCCCTGGTTTTCACCAAAGCGCCTGAACCGGCCATGTTGCTTCAACGACTCTGCTATGGAAGGGAAGACCGGCGTCGCTTCTTATTTCTATGAATGCTTCCCCTGTCCGTCCCACCTGCTTCTGCTCAGCTCCACTATTTTTACAATTTCCTCGTGGGGCCGCGCAATCACCGCCTTGCAGACCGGCTTTTTAATCGCGTTCGCGGCAGCCGTCTCCACTGCCTGCGTGACAGCGGCTACGTCGCCCTGCACGATAATGGTCACCAGCCGTCCGCCCAGCTTGCGCTCCCATGTCACCAGCTCCACGTCCGCTGTTTTACACATAATATCCAGCGCGTCGATCGCCGCCACCACGCCCGTGATTTCGATAAAACCATATGATTTATCCATGTGCGAATCCTTTCTTCGCATAGTTTGCTTCGCAAATCGGAACATAAGCCCGTGCGGCACAGCTGTTTTGGTGCAGTCATCTTAAAGCGTCGGCAGGATCTTTTCCACGTCCTCATGCGGTCTCGGAATCACGTGCGCCGCTACCAGCTCGCCGAGCCTGGAAGCTGCAGTCTGGCCGCTCTCTACCGCTGCTTTCACCGCGCCTACATCGCCGCGCACCATCACGGTCACCAGACCGGAACCGATCTTTTCGGTGCCAATCAGCGTAACCTCCGCCGACTTTGTCATAGCGTCCGCAGCTTCAATCGCTGCTGTGAGACCTCTCGTCTCAATCATCCCCAATGCTTCCTTTGCCATGGTCTGAATCCTCCTCTGATTGTTTTCGATGGTTCAATGTTATTCTTTATCCAGCGCACTGATTTTCATCATCTTCTCCGTCCCCTCCTCCGGGTTCGGGATGATATAATGCTGGACGACTCCTGTCATGCTTTCGGCCGTCCGGATGCCGGCTTCCATCGCCTCCGTCACATCCGATACGTTTCCCCGAAATTTGATACACACAAGAAGGGGAACCGGAAGCTCGTCCGCGTTGGCCGGTTTATTCTTATCAAATACCTCCAGGCTTACATTCGCCGCCTTGCATCCGGCGTCGGCTGCTACAAAGGCAGTCGCGAGCCCATATACCTCCAAAATTCCTGCCGCCTGTGCCATAGGATCCGTTTCCTCCTTAATGTCCTGCTGGTTATATTTATATGCTCACCCGCCAGGCCCTGCCCCGTATCCGGCCAGTATCGCAGCTTATGTACCTCTTCCTGATACCGCGCAGTGCCGCAGGATCAAACAGATCAAATCAGTTCACAACTGCAATCTTCAGGCCGGTCATCGCCAGATTGGTCTGCAGCGCCTCGTTGATCTGATCCAGCGGGAACCGGTCAGTGATCAGTTCGGAGATCGGAAGGCCGATCGCCTTCGCCCTCTTGAGGAAATCAAAGGTCGTCGCATAGTCGCGCAGGGTATATACCCAGGACCCTACCGTCGTGATCTCCTTTGAGCAGATATCAAAATGCGGGTTTATCGTCGCGTCGCCGCCGTTTACAAAGAAGCCCAGCTCGCACAGTCCGCCGCCGTTGCGGATGAATTTATAGATATTGGAATGTCCGCCCGGAGCACCGGTGCACTGGAACGCGAAATCTGCCAGATGTCCGCCGAACGCGTCCTTTACGCCGCCCGCGAGAGCTTCAATGCCCTTGTAATTCTTGAAGTTTACCGAGGTCTCCGCACCCATCTTTTTCGCGAATTCGAGACGTCCCTCATTGCCGTCCACCGCACAGATGTTCTCAATGCCCATCGTGCGAAGAACCGCGATGCACAGAAGGCCGATCGGGCCGCAGCCCTGCACGACCACGCGGCTGTTGAAGCGGAGAATGTTGGTCGTCTTCGCGCGCTCCACCGCATGTACCAGCACTGCCGCCGGCTCAATGAGGATTCTGGAATCCAGATCCAGGTCACTCACATTGAAGAAGGTGGAGCCGAAGCCGCCGCCCCGGATAAAGATGTAATCAGAGAACCATCCGTTCAGATGGATGTCGTCGTCCGGAAGAAGTCCGTACACATCCGCGCCGCCCACGTTCTTTTTGTTCAGATCGTACATGGTGATCTCCGGATCATCCTTGAAAATCATGCAGGTCACGATCTTGTCGCCGATCTTCACCGGCTTGCCCGCCGTGTCGGTCTTTACATTTTTGCCCATCGCCACGATTTCGCCGGTGCCTTCGTGGCCAAGTGCTACCGGAATCAGGCCAAACGGGTCGTTCTTAAACTCGTGCGCGTCCGTGCCGCAGACGCCGCAGCCTTCCACCTTTACAAGAATATCGTCGTCGCCCACCGGCGGGATCGGATATTCCTTCACGTCAAAATGATTCTTTGCTGTCAGAACCGCGACTCTGGCAGTCTTTGGAATGCTGCCTCCCGCCGCGGGCTTTGCCGCTGAAGCTGAGGCGCCGGTTCCTGTGCTGCCGCTCATATCGGCCAGAACCTGTCTCACTATCGCTTCTATATTTGCACTATTTATATCCATGATCTTACCTCCATAGTTTATCGAATACACAGACTGTCTGACATCACGCAGCGCCTTCTCTTTGTAAAGGTACTGGCGTTGGTAAGTCCCTCTCCGGTACGGCTCGCGATCGTGAAGGTACAGAAGCCCTCGCCGCCGAAGCCGATCGCCGAATAGGAAGGCCCGTTTTTGACCAGGATGGCCGTGTCGATTGCCTTCGCGTATTTCGTGATATTGTCCACGTTTTTCGAATGGATGTGCGCGGAATGGCGGTTGCCATGCTCCAGCCAGACGGCCTGCTCCACCGCGTCGTCAAAATCCTTCGCGCGAACCATCCCGAGGATGGGCATCATCAGCTCAGTCGTGATGAGAGGATGCTCCTTCGGCCCCTCAAAGACGATGCAGCGGATATTTGCCGGAGCGTCCACGCCGATCATGGAGAGCAGTGTGCGCGCGTCGCGCCCCACACATTTCCGGTTCAGCTTTCCGCCTGCAAGCACAACTGCCGTGAGCGCGTCCTGCTCCTCTTTGGATGCGAGATAACAGTCATTCTCCGCGATCAGGGCATTCATCAGCTCGTCCGCAATCGAGGAGACTGCAACAATCTCCTTTTCCGCGATGCAGGGCAGATTGTTGTCAAACGTGCAGCCGTTCACGATATCCCGCGCCGCCTTATGGATGTCCGCTGTCTCGTCCACGACCGCAGGAGGATTGCCCGCGCCCGCGCCGATGCCACGTTTACCGGAGGAAAGAACTGCCGTCACCACGCCCGGCCCGCCAGTCGCGGCGATCAGGGGGATGTCTTTGTGTTTCATCATAATATTGCTCGTCTCGAGCGTCGGATTTTCTACGGTCACACAGATATTGTCCGGGCCGCCCGCTTCCAGGGAAGCCTCGTTGAGCATGTTGATCGCGTAGATCGACGTCTTTATTGCCGACGGATGGGGATTGAATACCACCGTATTCCCGCCCGCGAGCATGCCGATCGTGTTGCACAGAACGGTCTCGCTCGGATTTGTGCTCGGCGTGATCGCCCCGATGACGCCGAACGGTCCCATCTCAATCAGCGTCAGGCCTCTGTCGCCCGACCAGGCTGTCGTCGTAATGTCCTCTGTGCCCGGCGTCTTGTCCGCGACCAGATGGTGCTTTAAAATCTTGTCTCCGACATTGCCCATCCCGGTCTCGTCCACGCCCATGCGCGCCAGAATTTCCGCGTTCTCATGGATTTTTTTGCGCATGCTGGAGATGATCTTCTCCCGCTGGTCCATGGACATCACTTTGACAATTTTCTGTGCGTTCTTCGCGGCCTCAATCGCGTCATTCATTTCTTTGAAAATGCCGTGCTTGCCGGTCGGGGAATCCGCAATCTGAACTTTTGCCAGTACAGCCTGTACAATTTCCTGTACCATTGATTCATTAACAGGCATGAGGTTGTCCTTCTTTCTATTTCATCCCAAGCTGCTCAAGCACCTGCTTCGTGATCTTCGCGACCATCTCGGCGTCCACGCCGTCAGCTTTTGTCTCTTCCGGGTCTTTTCCCACGAAATCATACTGATATCCCGGGAACTGCTTGTAATCCTCTCCCGCGCACATGCCGCAGTTGTGGCAGTTCTTGCCGTCCTTATTCAGGCAGAGGCTTGCCGGATGCTTTCCGGCCATGCCGAATTTGCGGCGGATCGCGTAAAGCTTCTCAATATTTTTCTCATCAAATTCCTTCGGGCCGCCGAGCATCTTTGACTGATACAGCAGCTGTGCATAAAACTCGACGGACTCCATCTTCATATAAGCCGCGTTCAGGTCGGTCGACCAGGTCAGTGCGCCATGGTTCTCAAGAAGTACAGCGTCAAAGTAGGGGAGATATTTCTCCAGACGGTCCGGAATCTCATTCGTAGACGGAGTGCCATACTCTGCGATCGGCACACAGCCAAGCGCGATGACCGCCTCCGGCATGATCGGCTGGGTCAGCGGAATCCCGGCGATCGCGAAGGATGTCGCGTAAATCGGATGTGCGTGAACCACGCTCCCGACATCCGGCCTCTTCTGATACACCCTCATGTGCATCTTGATCTCGGAGGAGGGCTTAAAGCCCGGATTTGCCTGGATCACCTCGCCCTGCGCGTTCACCTTGCAGATGAATTCCGGGGTCATGAATCCTTTGGAAACACCGGTCGGTGTGCAGAGGAATTCATTGTCATTGAGCTTTACGGAAATGTTCCCGTCGTTCGCGGCCACCATGTTGCGGTTGTAGATCCGCTTTCCAATGTCGCAAATCTGTTTTTTGATCTCGTATTCGTTTGCCATGATTTTGCCTCTCTGTTGATAATGTTTTGCAGTCGGCTGCGCCTTTTCTCTCTGAAAACCGGCGCGGCGCTCTGCGGTGACGGTTGCTGCTGTGTTCTGACACTGCGGCGTTAACCACCATGACGTTTATGCCCTGGCGATGGATACTGCCGTGCTTTTGCTTCTGTGTTTCGTGTTGCTGTGCTTTGTGTCTGATATCTCTGGTGTTTTTTCCCGGGCTTCCTTAGCGGAAGCTATGCCGTGGATTCACTTAAGCCTTATCTTACACTACTCCACACGATTCGTCAAGTATAAAGTGTGGTTTTTTGTTGAATTTCTTGCACTTTTGTGTGGTTTTTATTGCCAGTATCCTGAAAGCAGGAAGGCTGTCTGATCTGCGGCATAGGAATGAGAGCCGTTTTTCGTTCGCCGGTTTAGAAATTCACCCTCCTACCCGCCGATCTGGCAGTCCAGCGGGCAGACCGCATGTACCGCCTTTTTCAGGGTATCCATATGTTCTGCGGTCGGAGGGAGGATTTCCTTCATCTGATAGTCTCTTCCGAGTCCCTCGTATTTATCCTGGCCGAGCCTGTGGTAAGGCAGCAGATGGATTTTCCTTACGCCGGGCAGGGTCGATGCGAAACGTGCGATCGCCTGGATTTCCTCCACGCTGTCATTGAACGTGGGGATTACTGGTACACGGATCACCAGTCTCGTCTGTCCGGAAAGCGCGACCTTCCGGGCGTTTTCCAGCATGAGCGCATTCTCCCCGCCGGTGAATTCCTTATGCTTGTCCCCATCCATATGCTTGATGTCCATCAGGTACAGATCCAGCCACGGAAGGATTTGCTCGATCTTCTCCCAGGAGGCGCAGGCCATGCTCTCGATCGCGGTGTTGATCCCATGCTCCTTCGCCGCCCGCAGAAGAGCCGTCGTAAACTCCGGCTGGCACAGGCACTCGCCGCCGGATAATGTCATCCCGCCGCCGGAGCGGTAGTAATAGGGGCGGTCCTGCTCCACTTCCTCTATCATCTCGCGGACGGTCACATCCCGGCCGATTGTCTTTTCCACACCGGCCACCTTCATCGTCTGAATCCGGTACTCCTGGGATTCCGGATTGCAGCACCAGCGGCAGCGCAGGACGCAGCCCTTTAGAAATACGATGGTCTGGATCCCCGGACCATCATGGATGGAATACCGCTGGATATCAAAAATCCGGCCGGTCGTATCCAGGTAGCTCATAGGTATCTCCTCTTTGCTTCGCAGCTGTTTCACGATCGTTCCTTATCAGAAAACGATGCCGCTGTTTTTACCTTATAGGGCGCATACCGTGAAGGCACCATTCTTTTCGCCCCTGTGTAATCAGCGATGCTGCATCACGCGCATCAGAACCCCTGCTCTGTGCGGTTGATGATATCGTCCTGCAGCGAACGGGAAAGAGTCGTAAACAGGGCACTGTAGCCTGCCACGCGCACCACCAGCTGCTTATAATTTTCCGGATGCGCCTGCGCGTCAAGCAGGGTCTCGCGGCTGACAACGTTGAACTGCATGTGTATGCCCTTCTGGTCAAAGAATCCGCGGATCAGGGCGACAAACTTCTCCAGTCCCTCCCTCCCCGAGAGTGCAGACGGATGAAATTTCTGGTTAAACAGCGTGCCGTTTGACACGATGAAATGATCCAGCTTTGCCACGGAGCTGGCCGCAGCCGTCGGCCCCTTGACGTCTCTGCCCGCAGACGGTGATACACCGTCCGCCACCGGCGTGTGGGCATACCGTCCATCCGGCGTCGCGCCGGTCTGTGCGCCGAGCGGCACATTCGCGGATACTGGATAAAGTCCCGCCTGGAACTGACCGCCGCGCGGGTTTTTATAATCCTGGACCGGCTTCGTATAATAGTAAGCCATTTCCCGCGCCAGAGCGTCCACCTCCGGGATGTTGTTGCCATACTTTGGAACCGCCTCGATCAGGGAATGAATTTCCTCGTAGCGCGCCATCCTTTCGGGAGATGGTTTTGCGCTCATCACGGCGGACAGCACCGCAGCGGCGGTATGCTCATCGACCTTTTCTCCGGCCGCTCGGACCTTTTTGAGGATCGTCGTCGTCAGATCAGCCACTGACTGCTCATCCATCCCTTTTCCATAATTCCACACGAGAGCTTCCTTCAGCTCCTGCATGGTAAACTTTTTCTGCTCATAGACAAGCGTCCTGACTGCGTAGAAGGCGTCGGCGATATTCGCAATGCCGAAGCCCTGCGGACCGGTAAAGTTATATACGGCCCCACCCTCCTGCAGGGATTTCCCCCGTTTGATGCAGTCATCGACCAGGCAGGACTCAAACGGAAGCGGACACCGCTCGGCATGTGCCACATCAATCGCATTGTCCGCGTTCGCCAAAAGCGAAATGCAGTAATCCATCTGCTTTTTGTAGGCTTCGCAGAACTCCTCGAAGGTCGCCATCTTTGTCACGTCCCCCGTCTCGACGCCGACGAGCTCGCCCTTATCATAGCCATTTGAAAATACCAGCTCCAGAGGGCGGCACATATTGAAGAACGCCGCGTCATGCCAGCCGTCCGTTTTGCCGGCTTTCTGCGGCTCCACGCAGCCGATGATATTATAATCCCGCGCTTCCTCGAGGGTGAGACCCCGGTTCTGCAGCGTGGGGATGATCACCTCATCGTTGTAATAAGCCGGCTGCCCGAGCCCCGTGCGCGTCAGATCCGCCGCCTTAATCAGGAATTCATGCGGTGAGCCGTTCCAGACACGGACAGAGAAGGATGGCTGCGGCAGATGGACATGCTTCGCCGCCTGGATGCACATGAAGGACAAATCGTTTGTTGCGTCTTCCCCGTTCGAATCTTGTCCTCCCGCGATCAGGTTCTGAAAGAGGCTGTAGCCCGCAAACCCTTCCGCCGACGCACTGTCGCGGCATTTATTCAGATCATTCAGCTTGACCCAGATACAGTCGATCAGCTCCTGTGCTTCCTCCGGCGTGGTTTTTCCCTGCTCCAGATCCTTCTTATAATAAGGATACATGTACTGGTCAAACCGGCCCGGAGAGATCGAGTGTCCGCTCGACTCCAGCTGCAGAAGCTGCTGCACAAACCAGAAGGACTGGCACGCCTCGTAAAAGCTGCCCGCTCCCTTAGCAGGTACGTGGCTGCAGTTTTCCGCAATCTTAAGAAGCTCCTGCTTTCTGACCGGATCCTTGCACTGGGCGGCCATTTTCTGTGCCAGTGCCGCATAGCGGGCTGCATACTCAGCCACTGCCTGGCAGCTGATAATCACTGCTTTCAAAAACTGCGTTTTCCTCGCATAGTCACAGTCACCCACCTGGACAGAGTCCAGCTCTGCCTGTGTCTTCGCGATGATGCCCTCGCAGCCGATCTCCAGCATCTCCCAGTATTTGACCGTAATATGCCCGACTCCGTTGTAATAGTAGTTGCCCGGCGTGAAAATGTTGTGGTCAATCGCACGGATCGCTTCTGGAGCCATATAGGAGGTCGCAAGCTCGCTGGTGGTCTTTCCCTTCCAGTATTTATGTACCTCGCGAAGCTCAGCCTTCGTCTCCTCCGCGATGTAGAAGGGATCCGCCGGCCGGGTCGCCACGGTGTCGAACTCCGCCTCCAGCCATTCGTAAGAATACTCCGGGTAGGTCTGACAGCCCCTCGGGGCGAGCGTACTGCTGCCCACGATCAGCTCCCCGTCGCGGATCGTGATCGGGATATGGCGCAGAATATGGGCAAACGCCTTCGCCCTGCGCATGATGATGGGTTCATTCTCCGTCTCCCTGTACGATTCTGTGATCAGCTTCGCCCGGGCTGACTCAATCACCGGCATATTCGCAAAAAGATCATCAATCAGCTTCGTGATCCGCTCTGTTTTAGGAATATCAATGATATGAAACGTTTCCATGAAACTCCTTTCCCATGAGTGCGTTCTGAAACATCCGGCCGAAAAGCAACGAAAAGTCGCTCAGAATGATCCAGGTGCGTTTTAGCAGCAAAATTCCTGCCCGGCTCTGTGCATCAATCAGGCGCATCATGATAGTAAAACAATTGCTGATTCTGATTATACGCTCCATTATCAGGCATGTCAACACAAATCAACACATTTTCATGCCTTTTTCTGTTGTTTTTGTCCAGGTATTTGTGTGGGATTTTGTTATTTCTTTGCAATAGTCGAAAAAAAGGGGAGAGAAGACTCTCCCCTATCCAGAGTTATCAGTCATTTTTGATATCTTGCGTTTCTGTCCGCGATGGCTGTCTGCTTCTGAGCTTTACGCGTTCTTATCCGCGATGGCTGCCTGTGCTGCAGCGAGGCGTGCGATCGGTACGCGGAACGGTGAGCAGGATACATAGTCAAGGCCGATCTTGTGACAGTATTCCACGGAGGACGGGTCGCCGCCATGCTCGCCGCAGATGCCGATGTGCAGATCCGGGTTCACCGGACGGCCAAGGTCGATCGCCATCTCCATCAGCTTGCCGACGCCGTTCTGGTCGAGCTTCGCAAACGGATCGTTCTCAAAAATCTTCGCGTCATAGTATGCGGTCAGGAACTTGCTCGCATCGTCGCGGGAGAATCCGTAGCACATCTGTGTCAGGTCGTTTGTGCCGAAGCAGAAGAAATCGGCCTCTTTCGCAATGTCGTCCGCCGTCAGCGCCGCACGCGGAATCTCGATCATCGTGCCGACCTCGTACTTCAGCTGGGCGCCCGCTGCCTTGATCTCAGCGTCCGCCACTTCCACGACAGTCTTCTTGACATATTTCAGCTCCTTGGCGTCACCGACAAACGGGATCATGATCTCCGGGACGACAGTCCATTCCGGATGTCTCTTCTGTACGTTGATCGCCGCGCGAATGACCGCCATTGTCTGCATGCGGGCGATCACCGGGAAGGTGACGTCCAGACGGCAGCCGCGGTGCCCCATCATCGGGTTGAACTCCTTCAGGGCGTCAATCTGCTTGCGGATGTGCTCCATGCTCTTATGCTGCGCGTCCGCAAGCTTCCGGATGTCTTCCTCCTCGGTCGGTACAAACTCGTGGAGAGGCGGATCCAGGAAACGGATGGTGACAGGATTGCCCTCCATCGCCTCGTAGAGTGCTTCGAAATCTGCCTGCTGATACGGAAGAATCTTCGCCAGGGCAGCTTCTCTTTCTTCGGTCGTCTCCGCGCAGATCATCTCACGAAACGCGTCGATCCTCTCCTCGCCGAAGAACATATGCTCGGTGCGGCAAAGGCCGATACCCTCCGCGCCAAGCTCACGGGCCTTCCGCGCGTCTCTCGGTGTATCCGCATTTGTCCTTACCTTCAGCTTGCGGTACTGATCCGCCCATGCCATGATGCGGCCGAACTCACCGGCGATCGTCGCGTCCACGGTCGGAATCAGACCCTCATAAACGTTACCGGTAGATCCGTCAATCGAAATCTCATCGCCCTCGTGGAATTCCTTGCTGCCGATCGTAAATTTCTTATGCAGCTCGTCCATCACAATGTCGCCGCAGCCGGATACACAGCAGGTACCCATACCGCGCGCCACCACCGCCGCATGGCTGGTCATGCCGCCGCGGACAGTCAGGATGCCCTGCGCGTTCTTCATGCCCTCAATGTCCTCCGGAGAAGTCTCCAGACGAACCAGGACGACCTTCTCGCCTCTCGCGGCCCATTCCTTCGCGTCCTCCGCGGAGAAAACGATCTTGCCGCACGCCGCTCCCGGAGAAGCGCCAAGGCCTCTGGTCATCGGCACTGCCTTGTGAAGAATATAGGAATCAAACTGCGGATGCAGCAGCGTGTCAAGGTTTCTCGGATCAATCATGGCAACCGCTTCTTCTTCAGTCCGCTTGCCCTCATCCACGAGGTCGCACGCGATCTTCAGGGCAGCCTGCGCGGTCCTCTTGCCATTACGGGTCTGCAGCATATACAACTTATTATTCTCTACGGTAAACTCCATGTCCTGCATATCTCTGTAGTGATCCTCCAGGATCCTGCAGACGGAAGTGAACTGTGCAAATGCCTCCGGGAACTTCTGCTCCATCTCGGTGATATGCATCGGAGTGCGGACGCCAGCTACCACGTCCTCGCCCTGCGCGTTTGTCAGGAACTCGCCGAACAGACCCTTCGCCCCGGTCGCCGGGTCACGGGTAAACGCCACGCCCGTGCCGCAGTCGTCGCCCATATTACCGAATGCCATCATCTGTACATTTACAGCAGTACCCCAGGAGTATGGGATATCATTGTCGCGGCGGTAAACATTCGCACGCGGATTGTCCCACGAACGGAATACAGCCTTGATCGCCTCCACCAGCTGAACCTTCGGATCGGTCGGGAAATCGCTGCCGATCTTCGCCTTGTACTCGGCTTTGAACTGGTAAGCCAGCTCTTTCAGGTCGTCCGCGTCAAGCTCCACATCGTGAACGACGCCCTTTTTCGCCTTCATCTTGTCGATCAGCTCTTCAAAATACTTCTTACCGACCTCCATCACGACGTCGGAGAACATCTGAATGAAACGGCGGTAGCAGTCCCACGCCCAACGCGGGTTGCCTGACTTCGCAGAAAGTACCTCCACAACCTCTTCATTCAGGCCAAGGTTCAGGATCGTGTCCATCATACCCGGCATTGATGCTCTCGCACCCGAACGAACAGAGACAAGAAGCGGATTCTGAATATCCCCGAACTTCTTTCCGGTGATCTCCTCCATCTTGCCGATGGCCTCCACGATCTGTCCCATAATCTCATCATTGATCTGGCGGCCGTCCTCGTAATACTGTGTGCAGGCCTCTGTCGTGATCGTGAAACCCTGCGGCACCGGCAGCCCCAGGTTCGTCATCTCGGCGAGGTTCGCCCCCTTGCCGCCGAGCAGGTTCCGCATGTCAGCATTCCCTTCTGTGAACATATACACCCATTTGTTCATGTTTCCTATTCCTCCTGATAATTTTCCGGGAAATCCGGCTGTTTTTGAATGCAATCAGATAGGGGAGCGCCTTTCTCCCCTATCCGCCATGCCCGCACAGCTTTGTACTTTCCCTGTATATTTCTGGATTTACCACCCATAGGTCAATTGTAACATATTTCCATCATCAGTCAAGAAAATCCTTGCCCGGATTTTGACTTTTTTGTGCAAAATCTTTGAAAGTTTCGTGTCTCGCCCTCTGGTTTTGTCTCTTTTGCAAAGCACAGGGGAAAACATTTTGTGCACAGGGTCTGTTTTACATAAAATAGGCCGCTTTTTATGATCACCGATCGCGTAACCATTCGCGCGATCTTCAAAAAACGCGGCCGTGATCGGATAGGGGAACGCTCTTTCTCCTATCCGATTAGTATACAACTTTAGTCGTTTTATTTCACCAGATTACTGTCTATATGCACTGCGGTTCAGCACAAGGTGCTTCGGAACGCCGTTCACCATCAGCGGGGTCAGCTCGCCAAGGATCAATGGACGCGCATACTCGACATAGCCTTCTCCGATGTCGGTGCCGTCATTGATAATCCATTCCGCCGGAACCGGCCTCTCCACATTCGCGATCGCATGAATGTCATAGATGCTGTAGCCAACCTGATACGGGCTGCGCTCCTTTACATCGATCGTAATCATCATGCCGGTCTGGCCCTCGTCTGCCGCCTTGCACGCCAGATAGCCTACATTAAAGGCTTCGTTGATATCATTCAGAGACGCGATGTGCGTAGCCGCTCTCTGCAGCGTGGAGAGCTCAATCGCGCGGGTCTTCAGGCCAGTCTCCGCCGCGATCTTATTCGCCAGGACAACCGCGCAGCCGGAGAGCTGCTTGTGTCCAAACGCGTCCACATAGTCTGAACCTGCGCCCAGCTCGCATACGAAGCGGCCATCCGCGATCTTGATACCCTCAGACACCGCGATCACCACAGAACTCTTCTTCACTGCAAGGTCTTTCACTCTCGCCAGGAAATCATCCATATCAAAGGTTGCTTCCGGCAGGTAAATCATATCCGGACCTTCACAGTCCTCGTCTCTCGAAAGTGCAGCGGCAGCAGTCAGCCAGCCTGCGTTGCGCCCCATGATCTCTACGATACACACGGTCGGCTTCTCAATGCCAAAGCTCGCGTTGTCACGGATGACTTCTTTTAAAGAGGTCGCGATGTACTTCGCCGCAGAACCATAGCCCGGGCAGTGATCCGTGATCGGCAGGTCATTGTCAATCGTCTTCGGAACGCCCATGAACCGCTGGGTCTTGCCCTTCAGCGCCGCATAGTCAGAAAGCATCTTGATCGTATCCATCGAATCATTGCCGCCGATGTAGAACAGGCACTCGATGTTATACTTCTCAAGGATCTCAAAAATCTTATCATAAACCGCCTCGTTGCCCTCGATCTTCGGCAGCTTGTAGCGGCAGGAACCAAGGAATGCGGACGGTGTTCTCTTCAGAAGCTCGATATCCTTGTCTTCCTTAATATACTCGCTCATATCCACCAGATCCTCATTCAGAAAACCCTGGATGCCGTGATGCATACCATAAATCTTCTCAACGCCAAGCTCCCTTGCCTTGCTCACAACGCCCGCGAGGCTGGAATTAATCACCGCTGTCGGACCGCCGGACTGGCCTACTACAATATTTCCTTTCATTGTAAATTCCTCCTGAATTTCTGTCTGTAGTTGTTCATTCTGTGAAAATCTGTAAAAATCCCGGAACATGTCCCATGTTCGCGAAGCGGATGTGGGATGTGGAATGTCCTTGAATGTCCGTCTCTCATACGAGCAAAACAGATTTTCCCGTATAGCAGTATAGCAGAAATTTCCTGTTACCGCAAGATGGAATCCGGGGTTTTCATACTTTTTACATCTTTTTACACCAAACCTTTTTTCGCCAATAGTATAACAGCAAATTTAAACAGTCTTCACGTAATTTATAGTAAACGACTTTAGTCGTTTTACTTTGCGCCAGACGCGAGGCTACGCAAGCAGCCATTCCTTGCGCGTCTGTGTGCACCCTTTATAGTGAATGACAAAAGAATTTTGTCGTTCACTATAATTTCACGTCGCCTCCCGGAAGATCCTTCCCATCAGGATCACCGCCGCGATTGCCAGCACAAATTCCGCACTGGGCTGGGCATAGGCAAGCCCATACAATGGCCAGATCCGGTTCAGTAAAAACAGAGCCGGTATCTCCAGCACGACCTTTCTTAAAATAGCAAATACCAGAGACCTCCTTCCCATGCCGCAGGCCTGGAAGACACCCACAGCCAGGAAATCGACATTCAAGAATACCAGCTCCAGACACATCCCCTGAAGGAAACAGCCGCCATAGGCAACCACCTCTTCATTTTTCATAAACAGACGAATCAGTCCCTCAGAGCCCGCAAAATAAACAACGGTCATCAGCAGCATAAAGGTAACGCTGATTTTCGCGGTGAAGGTAACTGCTTTTTTCATGCGCTCCCGGTTCCCGCTTGCGTAGTTGTAGCCGACCAACGGCATAATGCCCTGGGAGACGCCCATCGCGATATACATGGGGATCATGTTGATCTTCTGGGTGATTCCCATCGCGGCGACCGCGTCGGAGCCGTAGGAGGAGGTAAAGTTGTTCAGCACCGTCATGCTGGTCACGTTCAGCAGATTTTGGATCGCGGCCGGTACGCCGACCGCGCAAATTCCTTTGAGGATCGCAGCGTCAAAAGCAAACCTGCGCGGGTTCACACACACCAGCGTCTTCCCGCGGCGCACCCACAACAGGGCAAAGAAGTAAATACAGGCCACGCAGTTGGAAAGAAAGGTAGCCAGCCCCGCGCCGGCGGCTCCCATGCCCAGTCCCATGGGCAGGATAAAAATCGGATCCAGAAGAATGTTCAGCAGACAGCCGCTCATGGTTCCGATGCTTGCATGCAGGGCGGCGCCCTCTGAGCGCACCAGATTGGCCAGAACCACGTTCAGAATCGCCGGAACCGCACCGCAGAGGGTCGTCCAGCGAAGATACTGCCAGGTGGCCGCCGCAGTGTCACTGCTGGTTCCCAGAATTCCCAGCAGCTGCACGTGGAAAATTCCGGTTGTCAGTGAAAATAAAGCAGAAAAAGCCAAAGCACAGTAAAAGCTGATGGCGGAGCTTTTCCGCACCGCCTCGTATTCTTTTTTCCCCAGGAAGCGGCTCATCAGGCTGGAGCCGCCGACCCCAAACAGATTATTGACAGCATTAAACGCCAGCAGCACCGGCGCGGCCAGCGTGACCGCGGCATTTTCCACAGGATCATTCAGCATGCCCACAAAATACGTATCTGCCAGGTTATAGATCACCATGACAAGAGAGCTGAGCACCGTGGGGACCGCCATCTTCATGACCGCACGCGGGATGGATGTTCTCTCAAAAAGCTCAACCTTCTGTTCTTCGATTGACTGTCCTTTTTCGTCCTGCATAGTGTTCCTCTCAAAAATCCACTTTTGTTTTCATTATTCATCACAGTTCAAAACAGTAATGCGGTCTTTGGTCCGCTGTTCTGAATAGCTGCCATTTTTTATCATTTTAACAACCGGTAAAACTCTTCATTCTGAGGAACCGAAATGCCATATTTACGACCCATGGTACATACGGTTCCGGCGAACAGCTCTACTTCAGTCTGCCGTCCCGCCAGGACATCCTGCTGCATCGAAGGCTGCCCCTTGGGAGAGAGGCCGTCGATGACGTCCACCCAGTCCCACAGTTCTTCTTCCGTCAGCAGGATCCCTGCCGCGGCGGCCGCACTTCTGGCCTCTTCCATCGCAGTTACCATAACATTTCTAAGCCTTCCAGGCTTCTGCACGCCCTCATAATCTACATCAAAGACCGCACAGGTCTGATTGACTCCCACATTCAGCATCCACTTGCTGTAAATCTGATGATGAATATCCTCCGGCACCTGATAAGCCAGGCCGATCCGTCCAAAAAACTCCTCTGCCTCACAGACAGCTTCGCTTCGGGAAGAGTCCTTTTCACCAAATGCAATATAGCCTGCTTTGCTGTATGTAACCTGCCGTTTTTTCGCGTCGCCCAAACGCACTGCCAAGAGCGCATCCACCCTGGTCGCATCCATCCCCTGCACGCAGGAGTACAGCAGCCGCTTTGGTTTCAGAATCTCTTCCAGCATCTGCTCCGAGGACACCCCATTTAAAAACGACATCACAATGGTCTGCTCCCCGCAAAAGGGACGCGCCATCCTGGCCGCTTCTGCAAGAGCCATGTACTTCGTAGTAAAAATGAGCAAATCTACTGATCGTCCTTCTTCCGGCGTCACATAGTGGAACTCACATTTTTTCCCATTCGCATAAACCCCTTCCGCCTGATACCGGCGGATACGCTCCTCATCTGCAACGATCAGCAGGTCTTCTCTGTCCATTTTTTCCAGAAACAGGCTCCCATAAAGTACACCCAGGGCGCCCAGTCCTACGATTCCAACTGTTTTGATCATAATATCTTCTCTCCCGAATCTTTTTCACTTATCATACCCTATCCTAAAATAATCCAGACAGCGTTCTCGATGCTTCCTTGTGTGCATTCGTCCGCACTGGTTTTACGGCTGTCCCGGGTATATTCCAGGTTTTGCCCGTTAAAAAAGCTTCAGGAATACGCCTTTCGGCATAATAGTTCCTGACGCTTCTTTCCGATATATTCCATTTCTTTGCCATCTCGGTTACCGACAAATACTTCATACGATGTTTCCTCCGAAAAGCAGTATACTACATCATCGGCAAAGTATCAACGCAAATAGCCTCGCCTTTTTTCAAAGATATCGGCAGCACCAGGGAGCCGAATGACAGGCGTTTCAAATAGATTACTTCATTTCCCTCGGCATGAAACATCCGCTTTACCTGATGATACCGTCCCTCCTGAATCGTTAAAAGAACCACGCGCCCCGAACCTGCGCACGCGCAGTATTCCTCCGGCAAATAGTTCAGCTCCTGGCTGTCATTATCACAAATCACAAGTCTGGCCGGAAGGGTCGGCGTGTCGTCACCGATATCCACACCTGCAGAAAAAAGATCCATATACGCCTTCCCGGCAGGGCGTTCAAGTACGGCCAGATATGTTTTATCCACATGGCTGCGCGGGGAAAGCATGCGGTGCGCCATCATGCCGTCATTGGTAATCAGAAGCAGCCCTTCCGTGTCCTTGTCCAGCCTGCCCACCGGAAACAGATCCCTGTTTTGCGGCACAAGCTCCATCACAGTCGGAAAGCGGTCGTCCTTTACCGCGCAGACATAGCCGGCCGGCTTATGCAGCATATAGGTTACGAAGCCGCGCGCTGCCACAAGACTTCCGTTTACAGCAATCTCATCTGCATCCGGAGTAATCTTTGTCTCCGGTTTTGCAGCACAGATCCCGTTAATAGTGACTGCTTTCCTTTTTATGAGGCTCTTTACTTCGCTCCTCGTCCCGATCCCGGCATCCGCCAGGTACTTATCCAATCGTATCTGCATAGGTCTTCCTTGTCAATTATGAATCAGGCAGTCCCATTCTGATTCTCTAAATCCTGTAATCACAGTATTTCCATCTACAACAAGCGGTCTTTTCACCAGCATTCCGTCCGCAGAGAGCAGCTGCAGCTATTCCTCTTCGCTCATAAAGGGCAGCTTATCCTTAAGCTTGCGTTCTTTATACAGATTTCCACTTGTATTAAAGAATTTCAAGTCATTCCGCCTTCACATACCTCTGATTTCTGCTTTGCGGCTTATCCGGGATGGACATCCGGACAAGTCCCTGCTCCATCGCGGGATGCAGATAATTCCGTCGGAAGGTCTCTCTGGATTTTAATCCCAGTCGATCCATCAGTGTTTTCCCTGTATACGGAACGCCGTATTCCATAACACCCAGTAGTTTCCTGACATACTCAGATAACTGCGCACCCTCCTGGTCAATCTGCGCAGCGACATCATCCAGAATCCCATCAATCTGTGTCAGCATAAATTCTAAAAATGCGTTCGATTTTCCCTCTACATGGCACCTTGCGATCGAAGCATAGTAATCCTCCTGAAAATGCTCAATCTGGCTTTCCAGAGGAATACAGGCAAAAACAGGTTTCCATTTTGAGAGAATCGCAGTTTGCCATAACCGCGCCATTCTGCCATTTGCATCCCCGTCTGCAACCCCATACTCGATTCCCCGGTATACAGCCTTTGCTCCGTTCACATACTTCTTCACCTTTCTGTTCACATACGCCAGAACTCCGTATCGTTATACACAAAATCTGCACACCTTCTTTGAGAAAAATTCTCTACCGGATACCCCTGTGGAATCAGTTCTATATCCCTTGATGTTTCCGTCCGCGTATCGCATCCATCTTTATGCAGAGTATAACGTTCAAAACGGAGCGTGTTTTTTATCATGTACTTTCTGTAATACTCTTTATCAAACCCGCCGCCGTTATAACCCGCTTTGGGATTTTCAAAAATCGGCTCGTCAGCCAGCAGGAGTTCCCTTAAATGTGGAAGCGAAACATAGTTTCCTTCTTTATCTTTCAGGAGCGCTCTCGGAAACCTCTATTCAATGCTTTTCTCAGCATGATTTATAAATCCAGCCTTTCTTCCACTCTCAGCTCATATTTTTCTGCCATCTGCATGGCTCTGTCATATACCTCCTGCCCGATGATCTGCGACGGATGGTGTGCGTCCACTCCCAGCACGACCCGGTTCCCAACCCGGCCCACAATCTTCCAGAAACGTTCTGATGGATAGTGGCGGTGCTGCAAAAGTCCCTGAAGATTGATTTCCAGCGGAATGCGAAGATCGTACAGTGCCTTACAGAGGCGTGTGATCTCCCGCTCGTACACAGCTCCCGGTCCTTCATAGTTGATCAGATCCGGGTGGGCAAGGTAGAGGAATGCCCCGGTCTCCATCCCGGTAATGACGGTATCTACATACTCTTTCAGAAAAGCATCACTTTTCGTGGGCGTACCAGTGTAGGTTTCATCTGATTCATGTTCCAGGAAATGCTGCCCCATGATCAGATAGTCGGCTTTTACTCGATGCACCATCTCCATCTGCGCATCGAAAAACTCCGGCGTGTACTCTGCCTCAAAGCCCACGAGCAGGTGGATTTTTCCCTTATACTCCCGCGCCAGGGAGCGGATCGTACTCACATATTCGTCCGCCTGCTCCATGTCCATACGAATATTTGAGACATAACCGTCTGTAAACGGACAGGGAATGTGATCCGCGAAGCCAAGTATCTCCATCCCCATGGAAATCGCAGCTTCGATATAGTCTCGTTCGGAGCCTTCTGCGTGCTTGCAGCGGGTGGTATGTGTATGATAATTTGCTTTCATGTAGTGGTTCATATTCATCCTCGTCCTGTGATAGTAAGGATCTCGCCTTTCAGTATCTCTATGAAAGCCCCGGATCTGCCAATCCGGGGCTTTCTATTCCTTTTGAACGTTATGGCACTCATTTTACCATGCAAATTTCTCCTCGAAATATGCTTTCAGATCTTCAATCTTTATGCGCTCCTGCTCCATGCTGTCACGGTCGCGCACGGTCACAGCGCCGTCCGTTTCGGAGTCAAAGTCGTAGGTCACGCAGAACGGCGTCCCGATCTCGTCCTGTCTGCGGTAGCGCTTACCGATGTTGCCTCGGTCGTCGAACTCGCAGTTGTAATACTTCGAAAGCTCTGTATAGATCTTCTCGGCGCCCTCGTTCAGCTTTTTGGAGAGCGGCAGCACGCCAATCTTGACCGGGGCGATGGCAGGATGGAAATGCAGCACGGTGCGCACATCCCCGCCCTCAAGGGTCTCTTCGTCATAAGCGCTGCAGAGGAACGCCAGCACGACACGGTCCGCGCCGAGGGAAGGTTCGATGACGTACGGGATGTATTTTTCTTTCTTTTCCTCGTCAAAATAGGTCATATCCTGGCCAGAGGTATTCTGGTGCTGGGTCAGGTCATAGTCGGTACGGTCTGCGATGCCCCAGAGCTCGCCCCAACCGAACGGGAACAGGAACTCGATGTCGGTCGTCCCCTTGCTGTAGAAGCAAAGCTCTTCCGGCGCGTGGTCGCGCAGACGCAGCTCGTCCTCCCTCATGCCCAGCTTTTTCAGCCACTCGAAGCAGAAGCTTCTCCAGTACTGGAACCAGTCGAGGTCGGTGCCCGGCACGCAGAAAAATTCCAGCTCCATCTGCTCAAACTCACGGGTGCGGAAGGTGAAGTTGCCCGGCGTGATCTCGTTGCGGAAGGATTTGCCAATCTGGGCAATGCCGAACGGCAGCTTCTTGCGAGAGGTACGTTGTACGTTTTTAAAGTTGACAAAAATGCCCTGCGCGGTCTCCGGGCGCAGGTAAACCGTATTTTTTGCGTCCTCGGTCACGCCCTGGAAGGTCTTGAACATCAGGTTAAACTGACGGATATCGGTAAAATTATGTTTGCCGCAGGACGGGCAGGGAATCTTGTGGTTCTCGATGTAATCCCGCATCTCTTCCTGGGAAAAGGCGTCGATCGGCTTGTCCAGGGTCAGCCCCTGCCGGGCGCAATAATCCTCAATCACCTTATCCGCACGAAAACGCTCGTGACACTCCTTGCAGTCCATCAGCGGATCCGCGAAGCCGCCGAGATGACCGCTCGCGACCCAGGTCTGCGGGTTCATCAGAATCGCGCAGTCCACACCGACATTGTACGGGTTTTCGCGGACAAACTTCTGCCACCAGGCCTGCTTGACATTGTTTTTCAGCTCCACGCCGAGGTTGCCGTAATCCCAGGTGTTTGCCAGGCCGCCATAGATTTCGCTCCCCGGGTACACAAAGCCTCTGCCCTTCGCGAGCGCCACGATTTTGTCCATTGTCTTTTCCATAACAGATTCTCCTCTTCTTTTTTACTTTTCTCAATATATAATGTAAACACGGTTCGCAATCTTCTGCTCGGCGTAGGATTCCTCTTCCCCTTCATAAACCTTACTCGAGGGAAGCACCAGCGCCTCCTGCTCATCCGTCTCCCCGCTCGCGTATACCGTATCAGCGGAAATCATCTCCGCATTTGTGCTGATAAAGGTCACGTCCTGGCCTTCCACATGCACCTCCATGGGAGCCTGCACAATCACCACCTCGGCTGACATATCCTCAAACACCGTGCTGTAGCTCACTTCGCTGCCGGAGATCTCTCCGTCCGTCACACGGTAAAAGGAGACGTCAAACAGATAGCCCTCCAGCTGGGCGCTGATGATGGAGCCACTGAAAAACTCTATATTATTAAATGCAGCATAGTCTTCTGCGGAGGAATACCAGAGCTTCAGCGTCACGGTGCTGCCGTCATTGGAAAAGCTTCTGACCTCTACAGAGTCTTCGCCATTTTCCGCGTTGTACTCATCCACCTCGGAATTGATCATTTCCTCCAGTTCAGTCAGGTCATAATAGGACTGATCCAGCGTCTCCTGGACAATCTCGGTCACACTCCCGTCTGACGCGACTGAAATCGCCTCCGACTCCTGCGGAGTCCATGCAGTCCCGCCCAGGTTCAGCGTACTGCACCCGCCGGACAGCATGGCACCCGCACAGATCACTGCCAGTGCCGCTCTTTTTTTCGCTGTTACCATTTTCCCTCCCAAATCATGCCAAGGATTCGTGTCGCGATCGGATAGGGGGAGCGCTCTTTTCCCCTATCCGTCTGCGCCGGCCGCGTGTGGCGTAAGCCACAAAACATCTTACGCGACCGTGTGCATACAAGACCAGGAATGATCCGCAGGAGCACCCTGGCGCCACTCGAATCATTATATAGTCAAACGCCCTGTGTTTCAACCCTTTTTTCACGCCGCCATCTGCCGTTTTTGCACACTTTTTTACCGTCATCTGCCGGTTCTCACATTTTATCACGCCATCATCTGCTGCAGGATATCCAGAGACTTGAACTTTCTGTCTATGGAAAGGCTGTTGTAGTAATCCTGTACTTTTCGGAATTCTGTAAAAATCTCCGGACGCAGCGTAAACTGGTACAGCTTCTGCACGGGGGCGTAGATTACGTAGGAGATTGCATATCTTGTCGACTCATGAAGAGATGGATCCTCCGCCGCCTCATAGGGGTACTCACCATTCATCACCATAGCCTTCATCTCGAAAACGCAGCGAATCAGCTCGTTGTCCGGCTGCTGTTTCGGCAGGGCGCGCAGGGTCGCATACAAAAGGTTCAGCACCCCGGACGCATCCAGGTTTTCTCTGGTGTAATATTCTGCGAGCTCCATGAAATAGCAGGCGTAGCACGCCGCGACAACATCCTCACGCACCTCCCGGAAATATTCCGAGATATCTGCCTGTACCAGAGTATAAGCACTTTTTCCCTCGTAGACCGTAAAAATCCCAAACGCAAAAGGAGTCGCGGCTGCGAGCAGCGAACTGTTCGGCTTGCGTGCTCCTCTGGCGAACGCTGTGATTTTCCCTCTCTCCCTGGTCAGAAGAACCGTACGCCTGTCATATTCCCCCGCAGGGACGGCTGACAGCACCATGCCTGTCACCTTTAAGGGATCGCCCATCGCGCCTTCCCTCCCATCCTTTCCTGTCGCTGTCAAAGCCTGTCCGGTCGGGCTCCGAAATTGGGCTTTCCCGGTGTCGGAACTACCCATTCAGTTCCTTTTTATCATAGCCGAAATTTTTTATCAGGAAATCGCTGTCGCGCCAGTCCTTTTTCACCTTCACCCAGAGCTGAAGGTTGACCGGCTCTTCGAGCATCTGCTCGATCTCATAGCGCGCCTGCGAACCAATTCTGCGCAGCATCGCACCCTGTTTGCCGATAATCATACCCTTGTGCGAGTCTTTTTCGCATATGATGGTCGCCTCGATGTCCATAATCCAGTCTGCCGTCTCCCGCAGATAGACCTCCGCCTGCGCTCTGCGTCCAAGCGGAAGGTTCTGTGTACCGTCATCCCGGTACGCGGTATCCCGGGCAGGGCGCTGCCGTACGTTCGATCCCGTACCGTCTGCGGCGTTCTTCGACTGAGAGCCTGGATGTGTACCGCCTCCGGCATTCTTCAGCTGAGGATTCGGATACGTGCCGCCTCCGGCATTCCCCGGCTGAGGAGCCGGATGTGTGCCGTCTCTGGTATTTTGGGGTTGTGCGTTCAGCTCAGTGCTTCCCTTTTCCGGATGCTCGTGTCTGTGCCTGCTCTTCGCCCGGACTGCCTCCGCACGGCCTTCTTTACGTTTCTGGCTCCCCGCCGGGCGTTCCCGCATATACTCAATCGTGACCGCGATCCCATGCGGAATTTCCTCCTCCAGGCAGCGGAGTGCCTTTTCCCGGATCAGCTCTGCCACAATCTGGCGCTGCGGCTGATCGGTCACCGTATCATCATCATAAAATTTCGGACCGCAGGGAAGGTACCGGAAAATCGCGCGGATGACCTCCTCCATCCGAAGCCCCCGAAGCGCACAGACAGGTATCATGTCGGCAAAGTCATAGAGTTCCCGGTACGCATCCAGATATCCGGGGATGTCGTTTTTGTTCACCGTGTCCATTTTATTCATAATCAGGATGACCGGCTGATGCACATTTTTCAGCATCCCGGCAATGGCGAGCTCGCCCTTTCCGATGTGATCGGTCGGCTCCACAAGCCAGAGTATGACATCCACTTCCTTCAGCGTCTGTTCCGCTGCCGCCTCCATATACTCGCCCAGCTTATTTTTCGCCTTATGGATGCCCGGCGTATCCAGAAAAACAATCTGCCCCTCCTTCGACGTGTAAACCGTCTGTATCCGGTTGCGGGTCGTCTGCGGCTTGCTGGATGTAATCGCGATCTTCTGGCCGATCAGGTGGTTCATCAACGTGGATTTTCCCACGTTCGGCCGCCCGATCAATGTCACGAAGCCGGATTTAAAGTCTGCGTTCTCCATTCTAATGTCCTCTCTGTCTCTTTCCATGTGCATGTGCCGCAAAGGGAGGCGCCGGCGCTTCAACCGGCTTTTCGCAGAGCGGCAAACAGGAAGCATTTTCTGCTCCGGCAGCCAAAATGCCTGGCTGTCCGACCGCATAGACCAGACATCTGGCCGTCCTGTCCGGCCGCATGCAATGCCCCGACGTCAGGCCGTCCGGCTCCCTGTCAGGGGCTTCACAGATCCAAACAGGTCTTCCGCCTCTTTGATCTTTTCTTCATTTCCTACCACGCAGAATGCCTGATCATCAAGCACCGCCTGCACAATCGGCGCGAGGGCACGGATCTGTTCCGGCGTCGCTGCAAGAATTTCATCACGTTCCCTCTGGACGTCCTCTTCCGTGATCTGTCCGAAATACGCGTTCAGAGACCGCGATCCCTTCATCATCGGTGTCAGAGGCGTATCCAGATCACTGATTGTACCGATAATGTATTTGGTCATCTCGCGCTCATCGGTGTCAAATCCCTTAAGGTACTCCGGAATGCCCTCGAATACTTCATTGGTGCCGCGCAGATGCGGATCGCGGTAGGATACCAGATAGGAATCTCCCATGCGTCCAAAGGAACACATGCACCCATACGCGCCGCCCTTCACGCGAATGTTCACCCACAGATACTCATAGCTCATCAGAACCTTCAGAATCTTAAGTGCCCCCGTATACGGCAGACCGGCTCTGCGGAAATTGCCGGCACGCGCCACGTACTGCACCTGTCCGGGAGTCGTAAAACCCTCGTTCTTTTTATCCGGAACAAATGCCCGGACACGGGGTGCCAAATCCTCCGCCGCCTGTACAGGGCAGGAGCCATCTGCTTCGGGAGTCTTCGCCGCCTGATCAGAATGAATCCCATCCGTTCCGGGAGCCTTCGCCGCCTTTGCCGGGCAGGAGCCATCTGCTTCAGGCTCGCTCTCCATCCTGGCTGGGCAATCCACATTCTGTCCAAGCTCCTTTCGGAATGCTTCAAGCGGTGCGCGCAGTGCCTCCAGACCTTCCTTATCGCATGTCACACTGACAAACAGATTTTCCTCACGAAACAGCAGAGCGACAAGAGAGCGAAGTTTTTCTTTAAGGGTTTCCTTCTTCTCATCAAACTGTTTTTCAAGGTTCGCCACCAGCTCATAAAAAGCAATACCGCTCACTGCGTCATTGAACGCGCCAAATTCCGTCAAATATGACAGTGCGCGGCCAACCGCCGCCTGATGTCCGGCGGACGCCAGCTGCATCGACAGCCGCGACTCCAGCTTCGCGAGGATTTCATACAGCCGCTTGTCATCGTCAAAGCGCGAGGAGAGGATTTCTTCCGACATCTTCAGCGCGTACGGAAGCTTCCCATAAAGTACACGTGAGCGAATCCCTGCAAAGGAGCGGATACCGCTCCTCCCACAGTCGCCCTGTTCCTGTCCTTCCGAAGGGAGCGGGAATACACTGACGCCAGCTGAAATCCCGCCGGTATTCATATTGATATCATTATTCAGGTCGCTGTAAGAAAAATGCTCCGTATCCACCATGCCAAGCACAGCCTTTAATATCCCGAGATATCCAAGATCCTCTACCGGCACCTGACCGGCGTCAAACAGCAGATCCAGGTAGGCAATCCCATTCGTAAATACATCATGATGCAGTACGGTAATTCCATCCCAGTCGTATGGTTCATTTTCAAACGATGCAGCTTGTTTCCCAATATCCGCGCGTGTCAGCATCGGCAGTCTGCTCAATTCTTCCAGCGTGGACGGTGTCTCCTGAAAGGCTCTGAGCCTTCCCGTCGCGGCAATCAGCTCGTCAATCTGCGCCGCATCCAGAGATTCCTTATAGGCGCGAAGCTTCTTCCGGAGCGCCGCGTCCGTCTTCGCGGTCAGCCCCCGCTCAGGGATAAGCTCTACCAGAGAGGTATGTGTATTATCCAGGAGCCAGTTTCGGATCAGATCTTCAAAATAAGAAGTCTCTACACGCTCTCTCAGAGCCGCGTATACATCCAGCTGCTTCAGGTAATCGAACGGCGCATCCTCATCATACAGCCAGCTGTCAAACACGTCCATCCCGTAAATCAGCCCTTTCGGAGCCGTCCCATAATCCGCCTCGCGGAATTTGAACTCCATAGAATTGATCCCGGCGTAAAGTGCTTTTTTATCCACACCTTCTTCAACGATTTGCTCCAGCGTCTTTCGAATCACAGAAAGAAAACGCTCCGAATCCTTTTCATTCGCGTTTTTCGCGATGATCGTCAGATAAGGCTGATACACCCCTCCCTCGTAATCTCCCATAATATCGTTGCCGATCCCAGCATCTAGCAGCGCCTGCTTCAGCCTTGCCCCCGGCGCGGACAAAAGCGCGTACTCCAGCACATCAAATGCATTGGAAAGCTCTACCTGGGTGCCTGTGCCGATCACAGCGCTCCACGCAAGATAAGTGCTGTCCTTCAGGGAATCCTCCCCTTCTTCCGCCAGGCCTTCACAGAAAGCCTCATCCATCGCCGAGACGGGGTAGCTGCGCTTTACGATGTGCATCTCCTCAAAAGGCGCCTGCAGGCCGATGACCGTTTTCTCATCCGATCGCTCAAATGCACTCAGATACTCCTGATCCAGCCACGTCAGTCGCTCCTCAATGTCCATATTTCCGTAAAAATAAATATAACTGTTTGAAGGATGATAATATTTTTTATGGAAAGCAAGGAAATCCTCATATTTCAGCTCTGGAATATGCTCGGGGTCTCCGCCCGACTCGACTCCGTACACGGTATCCGGGAAAAGGCTGTCCATGATCGTGCGCTCCAGCATATCCTCCGGCGATGAAAAGGCTCCCTTCATCTCATTATAGACCACGCCGTTAATGGTAAGCTCGTCCTCCGGCTTTTCAATCAGATAGCTCCAGCCCTCCTGCCGGAAAATCTGCTCATTCCGATAAATATTCGGATAAAAAACCGCGTCCAGATACACGTCCATCAGATTACAGAAATCCTTGTCATTGCAGCTCGCAATCGGATACATTGTCTTGTCCGGGTAAGTCATCGCGTTCAGAAATGTGTTCAGCGAGCCCTTGACCAGCTCTACAAACGGATCCTTCATCGGAAACTTGCGGCTGCCGCAGAGCACGCTGTGTTCCAGAATGTGAGGGACGCCGGTGCTGTCCGTTGGCAGCGTCTTAAACGCGATATTAAACACCTTGTTCTCATCCTCATTTTGCAGCACCAGGATCCGCGCCCCGCTCTTTTTATGGCGCAGAAGATATCCGTCTGACCGGATATCCTCAATTCTCTCCTGCTGCAAAAGCTCATACTGTGAAAGAACTTCCAGATTCATAATTTTCCATCCCTTTCGTTATATAATGATAATCGAGCCGTCTCCAGACGGGTATCTTCGGCGCCTGTCGACATCAGCCAAAGCGCTGCAGGAACACTGCCTTATCCTTGCACATTCCACCCTCAGTCTGCCTCCGGACGGTAAGGGCGTATTTTTTTCAGCAGCCGGTACAGGACCCCTGTCAGTATTCCTCCCAAAAGCAAAAATATCAGGATCGCTGCCGCACAATGCGCAAAAAACATATCCGGCAGGATCAGAATCACCGGATCCGTAATCGGGTCAAACAGCCAGTAATCATTCTGGAAAAACAATTCGTGAAAGCGGACGAAAAAAGAGTCCCAGTCCCATACAGCACAAATTCCCAGTATTATCGGTACCACGAACGTCAGCAGGGAAATCAGCTTCAGTCCCCCATACTCGCGCCGGGGCAGCTTCCGGAAAAGCAATACCAGTACGGCCGCACCTGATACCATGCATAAAATCTGGATGGCTATAAAAATGCGCTTTACCTCTTTGAAATGAATCTCCGCCTCGTCCGACATCGGGAAATCCGGAAATTCCAGGTCGTTCACGCCCTTGAAGAGCAGGTTGTAATCAATCAGCGCGTCATAGTTTTCGCGAATCAATTCCTCCGAATAGCCGGTTTCAGCCTCCAGATCCAGATAATCAATATCAAAGTAATAAATGCACCGAAGATTCAGCACCAGAACTACCGACAGACAAACCAAAAAGAGGAACCCCACCAGTCCCAGAAACAAATCGCCTATCCTGGATCGAATGCCCATACGCAGACCCATCTTTATCCCTCTTTTCTGTTGCTCTCAAAGGCTGGCCATTTCCTGTTTTCCAGGCCAGTTGTTTTTTACTTCCAGAGAGCTACTATACCACAAAAAAATACGCTTGTAAATCGGGTATCTTTTTTAAAGCTGATTCGGGATAATGCACACCTTATATTAGCCTTTTCCCAGGAAGGAGGCATTTTAAGTGCCACAGCTATTTAGAATTGGTATATCATTGACAAATTGTATGAACAATTTGGAGAAATAAGGTATTTTTGTTAAATTATGTATGTTGAAATTCTCTCTGCGGTGTCATGGCAAATGGCAAGTCCCGTTTTTTGATAATAAACACTCAAAACCCCTGCCAGACCGTGAAAACGGTCTGGCAGGGGTTTGTTCGTTTTATACTCGTAACTGTTCAGTACCTTCACAGTTACGAGGGAAAAGCCCATTTAAAATCGCTTCGCGATGGGGCTTTTCCCCGCATGCTCTATACTTTCATACGTACCTCGCAGCAAGTGCGAGGTACTGTCCTGAATAGTTACTTATACTCTTGATCCGTCAAAGGAAGTTTCACTCAGTCCACTTCCGCTTATCTGCTCACTATCTCTCGCTTCTTCTCCTGCGGATGAATACCACCAGAAGGATGATGAAGACCAGGCAGGCGATGGCTGCTATTGCCGCCACCGCGAAGATCGGTGTGGAATCTCCGGTCTCTACGGATTCGAGGGATGTCACGATATTAAAGGTAACGGATGTCGTGGCGGTCGTTCCGTCAGCCACCCAGGACGTCCCGTCATATACCTGTCTCGCGAATGTTACCTTCAGCGTGTACTCTCCGGTTTTCTTGATCGACATGGATGTCTCATACGGAGAGGAGGACCAGGTATTCGATACATTCCCGATCTGATATCCGGTCGGTACATAGCGGATATCACCAGGGTTCGGATCCGTATTGGACATTCCGGCTCCGACCGGGGTAAAGGTCAGTTTTTCGTTTGCCAGGTACGAGCCGCCTTCTGTAATGCCGCTGATGTAGTTGCTCGCCTCTGTCGGCCCGTCCTCATAGTTGGCGGTGATTGTCACATTACTCGCCGAGAGGGTAGCCGTCGTGGTCGCGCGGGAGGAATCCGTAAAGGTCACGCCGTCGCTTGAAGCGGTCCATGCACTGAACTGCTTGCCGCTCGCCGGGTAATTGGCCGTGATTGTAACGGTATCACCATAGTAGTAATAGGTCTGGCTCGCGGTGCCGTTTACTATGGTAAGTGTATACTGCGCCGGCTTGTAATTCGCAGTCACTGACACATCCGCCGAAGGCATCGTAAAGGTCGTGGTCGATGCTGTCGAATCCGCGAGGGTCACATTCTGCGTACCTACTGTCCAGTAGTCAAACTCATATCCGGCCGCCGGAGTCGCCGCGGTGATGGTAACTGTCGTGCCCGCTGTGGTCTCAGAGTAGTCTGTTGAGCCGTTCGTCACGGTCACGCTGTATTTTACTCCGGTATAAGTCGCCGCAAGGGTAAGGTCTCCTTCTACAGCCAGGACAAGCGTCGCGGAAGAAGCGTCCTCCTCGTCAAGGTCATAATCTCCTGACTGCACTTCCCAGCCCGCAAATTCCTCTTCACTCGCAGCCTCATTCGCTGTTATCGTGATCTGAGCGCCATCCTCAAAGGTATGAGAGGTATACATACCATTGATCAGGCCATTTTTTACAGTCACTGTATAAGTGTCCGGAAGAGATACGTAGTTTGCCTCCACTGTCACATTGCCGGCAGGCATTGTGAAGGAGGTCGTCTGAACAGACTCATTCTCAAATGTCACGTCCGTCGAATCGTCCGCCACAGTCCATCCGTCAAACTCAGTGCCATCCGCAGCATCATTCGCAATGATACTCACCGTAGAGCCATATTCAAAGGTACCCGCTGTATCGCCCGAACCAAGCGTACCATCTACGACGGTCACCGTGTAGGATGCATTCGTGAATTTCGCCGTAAGAGTGGCGTCCTGGGCATTATCTGCTGACATCGTAACCAGTGTGCTGCCGTCACTCTGCGTCGTCAGAGTCACTGGACCTGAACCGCTTGTGACTGTCCAGCTGCCAAAGGTTTTCCCTGTCTCCGTAGTCGTGGCATCCGGTACTGTACAGCTTCCTCCGGCAGTCAGCGTATAAGTGCCCGTCGACGATCCGTTTACAATCGTGGTAAGCGTATACGTTGTCTCCGTGTAATTTGCCTTGATTGTCACATCGTATGCCGGCATGGTGAACGTAGTTTTCACGCTGGACGCGTCAGCAAATGTCGCCGTGTCGGTATCAACCACAGTGGTGTCTATGGTCCAGCCGGTAAACGTATAATTGGCTATTGTCGGTGCTGACAGGGAAACCCCTGTACCACTTGTAATGTCTGGAATAGATGTTGCAGCCTGCAGGGTGCTGCCATCATCAGAAACATAATTGATGGTCAGAGTATAGGTCGGGGTAACTTCGGTATAAGAAGCCGTCGCCGTCACATTCAACGCGGGCATGGTAAATGTATAAGTCCCGCTATTTTCAACCACCGTAATTATTTCACTGGTTGTATCATTTACCACCGTCCACCCGGAGAAGGTATAACCATCGTAAGCACCGGCAGAAGGTAATGTAACTGTTGCGTTTTCTGTGTATGTGCTGCTATCAGTCTCTGACTCTGTAGTCTCGCCGACAGTATAAACATATGTCACAGTATAAGTAGCAGCCGTGCCCTCACCCGCCTGCTCCGCGTCGTCGTCCGTCACGTCGACTACCACGATTCCGCTGTTGTCGTCTGAAGATTCGGTCGCCGTGGTCTCCGCAGTCGTTTCGGCGGTCGTCTCTTCTGTCGTCTCAGATACCGACGCCACGGATGCTGTCGTCCCGGACGTCTCCGCCGCCGTGTAGGTGGCCAGAATGGTCACATCTGTATCCGGCACGGTGAAGCTGATCGTCTGTGCGGTCAGATCATCCAGTGCGACATTGAGGGTAGATACATACCAGCCACTGAAGGTATAGCCGTCCAGCGTATCAGCTGTAAATGTGACAGTATCACCGGCAGCGTAAGTATTCACAACCGAGTAAGCATATCCATCTGCTCCTGTATCTCCATACACAGACACGTTTGAATAAGTGATGTCTGCAGTCGATGTATCGCCAATCACCACTACATCGGCAGAACTGTCATCTGTGGTCGCGTCTGTCTGTGCCTGGGTCTCTTCCGCAGGTGCTTCCGTCTCCTGGGCCGGTGCCTGGGTCTCTGCTACTGTTGCCTCGGTCTCGACAACCGCTGCCTGTGTCTCTTCTGCCGGTGCCTCGGTCTCTGCCGCTGCTGCCTGGGTCTCTTCCACGGGTGCCTCCGTCTCTTCAACCGGAGCTTCCGTCTCCACCGGAGCCTCGGTCTCGACGACCTTCTCCTGATAATTTGCCGTCACGGTAACGCCCTTGCCCGTCATCGACAGGGTCGTTTCCGCACTCGATGCATCCGCAACCGACACCGTAACCGTATCATCTGTCACTGTCCAGGTCCATCCCGCAAACTCATATCCTTCGTCCGGCTCGGCAGCCGTGATCTTTACGCTCTCGCCATTCTGATAGTAAGCGATGTCCCTGCTGACACCCTCTGCCTCGAGAGCCGCCTTTTCCTCATCTGTAAAGGAGTAATGATTTCCCGTCGTGCCGGTGCCATCCGCAGCAGCAGACTCCGAAGTGCCGTCAACTACAGTCAGGACATAACCCGCTGTCGTCAGTGTGACTGTCGCCGCCGTGGCCTCAGCCTCCTCGGTGGCCTCCGTCCCGGCCTGATAAGCAGCTGAATATGCCTCATCACTGGATGTATTCTCCCAGGAACCGCTGCCATCCGCAGTCGCAATCTGCTCTCCAGCTGCGTTCAAAATAATCGTTCCTTCCGGGATCCCCGTCATGGTATCACCGGGAAACAGTACGCTCGTGCTAAGGTCGGCGGACACATCGTAGGAAGCCGCCAGAGCCTGCGCTCCCGGAACACATGTCAGCACGCATGCGAGCAGGAGGCTCAGAAACGTTCTCTGCTTTCTTTTCATAATAACCCTACCTTTCTTTTTCTTACTTTCCGTAATGTAATCAGGAAATCCTTAAACACCCGTTCTGTCTGTTCTGATCTCCCGGCATTTAAGTTACTGCGATTATAGCATACCGATTTCAAAAACAAATGATGGTTTCCCTGTGACTTTCTTAAAAAATCATTAAGAATATACGTTCGGGCTTTATCATGCAAAACAGAAAAGAATCCTGCTGTCGCCCCGCGGCGGCGCCGCGAAAAGTAACGTAACAGCAGGATTCCTTGCGTAAGTGGAACGATAAGCCGGGTTCTGTCGTTGGGTGATCATCTGTCTGGTCCTGCCGTCACCGGCAGGCTCGAGCGACCTACCTGAGGCTGGCGGGCCGCCTGGTACTGCTCTTTTCGCCTCCGTGCGGTCTTGCTTCGGATGGGGTTTACATATGCCGCCTCTGTTACCAGAATATGTCTCCACTCCTGCGGAGTGGTTACTGCAAAGAGCCGCGCAATGGAGTCGCGCTGCGCGCGAGGCGCGGCCTGCTTCCCCACTCTTTCAGGGTGAGGACATATGGCGCGGTAGTCTCTTGCACTGCCTTTCCACCCTTACCGCTCTCAAAGAAAAGCGGCGGTTTATTTCTGTTGCACTGTCCCTGGAGTCGCCTCCGCCGGACGTTATCCGGCATCCTGGCCCTGTGAAGCCCGGACTTTCCTCAGCCGGCGTCTTTCGACTTCTGCCGGCCGCGATCACCTGTCCCGCTTACGCGGCGTATTCTACCACAGAATGTCGTTTTTGTAAACCTGCACTCAGGCTGAAGACGGCGTAAATTTACTGTAGGAATCATAGTGACAGAGACTGCCAGAAATGTA